>JANTGX010000121.1 GCA_024762755.1 Gammaproteobacteria bacterium | reverse complement strand
GCCTGCCACCCACGGCAGCATGCGCGGGACGAGGCAGAGGCCCGCCGGCGCGGTATCCACCCGGCGGCCTTCGAGCTGGACGCGGCGGTGGAGATCGGTGGCCGTCGCCTGCGGCGGATGGACTGCCTGAGCTGTCACAGCGTGCACGGCGGTCGCCCCGACACCCCCCTGCTGCGCGAGGAGTCCCGCGACGGGCGCCTGTGCGCGGCCTGTCACGAGGGCTACACGGCGCTGGCCGGCAGCGCCCACGACCTGCAGCGGCGCGTGCCCGAGACACGCAACCGCCTCGGCCAGACGCCGCGTCGAGCCGGCCTGTGCGGCAGTTGTCACAGCCTGCACCGGGGCGAGGCGGGCGCGCCGGCCCTGCACGCCTGGAAACGTCATCCCTACCGCGGCGACGAGGCGGCGCTGCCGCGCGATACCCTGTGTCTCGACTGTCACCGCCGGGAAGGGGTGGCGGCGACGGCAGTGGTCGGCCACTTCAGCCACCCCTGGCGCGACCTGATCCTGCGCAGCGACCCTGCGGTGATGCCCCTGCTGGATGCCAAGGGCAAGCCCGCCCCCTTCGGCCGCATCGCCTGCATCACCTGTCACGAACCCCATGCGCGCAGCGACGCCGAGGGGCATCGGGCCAGCCCCTTCGCCCGACAGGGGCTGCTGCGCACGCAACGCCTGCGCGGTAGCCTGTGCGTGGACTGCCACGGGCGTGAGGCGCCGCGCAAGTATCTGTTCTTCCATCGCTCGGACACGCGCGACCGGGTGGACTATTTGCAGTGAGGCCCGCGCCCTGCCTGCGCGGTCGGGAAACGATTGGCCAGACGACAAGCAATCGGCACCAGATCGCCGGAGGAAGAAAAATCCCGCCACGACGGTGCAGACGTCCCCCCCCGTCGGGTCTTTCTGGCAGAATAGCCCTAACGCTCTGCCGCCCGCGCGGCCTACCCGGGAGACCCTCATGCTCGAACAAGCCTTTTCCCTGCCTTCAGCCCTGCAACAGGCCGTCGACACCGCCACGGCGGATTGGACCAGCGATGGCAAGGTGGCCCGTCTCTGGGCCAAGGACGCCACACTGTGGAGCGGGCGCGACGAGGCCGAGTGGCTGGACTGGCTGACCATCACCCGTGAGCTGCGCCCGCACTGCGACGAGCTGGCCCAGCGCCTGGCCTTCGTCCGCGAGTCGGGTTTTCGCCATGCGGTGCTGCTCGGCATGGGCGGGTCCAGCCTCGGTCCCGAGGTCCTGCGTCTGACCTTCGGCCTGCACGAGGGCTGGCCCGACTGGCTGATCCTGGATTCCACCGATCCGCAACAGGTGGCCGCGGTGGAGGCACAGATCGACTACGCCAGCACCCTGTTCCTGGTCTCCAGCAAGTCCGGCAGCACCCTGGAGCCGAATATCCTCAAGGACTACTTCTTCACCCATGCCAGCGAGGCCCTGGGCCAGACGCAGGCGGCGGCCCAGTTCATGGCCGTGACCGACCCGGGTTCCCAGCTGGAGGCGGTGGCCAAGGCCGATGGCTTCCGCGAGATCTTCCATGGCAAGCCGCGCATCGGTGGCCGCTATTCCGTGCTCTCCAACTTCGGCCTGGTACCGGCGCAGGCCATGGGCATCGACGTGGCGGCCCTGCTCGATCGCACGGAGACCATGGTCGCCGCCTGTGAACAGGCCGATGCGGCTGCCAATCCCGGTGTCGCCCTCGGCCTGGTCCTCGGCCAGGCGGCGCTGCAGGGCCGTGACAAACTGACGGTGCTGGCCTCGCCCGGGGTGGCCTCCGTGGGGGCCTGGCTCGAGCAATTGGTGGCGGAATCGACGGGCAAGGAGGGCAAGGGCATCATTCCGGTGGATGGCGAGGCGGTGGCGCCGCCCACGGCCTATGGCGACGACCGCCTGTTCGCCTATTTGCAGTTGGCCGGCGAAGACGACGCCAGCCAGGCCGCCGCCGTGGATGCCCTGGCCGCTGCCGGTCACCCGGTGGTCCGCATCACGCTGCAGGACGCCTATGACCTGGGACAGGAATTCTTCCGCTGGGAGATCGCCACCGCCGTCGCCGGCAGCGTGCTGGGTATCAATCCCTTCGACCAGCCCGACGTGGAGGCGAGCAAGATCGAGACGCGCAAGCTCACCGAGGCCTTCGAGCAGAGCGGCGAGCTGCCCAGCCAGCCGCCCCTGGCCAGCGGCGACGGCCTGACCCTGTACTGTGATCCGGCCAATGCCGAGGCCCTGCGCGCTGCGGCCGGCGCCGAGGCGGGGGTGGCGGCGCTGCTGCGCGCCCACCTCGCCCGCCTGCACGCCGGGGACTATTTCGCCCTGCTGGCCTACGTCAATCGCCTCGAGCCGGCGTATGGCGAGCACCTGCAGGCCATTCGTCACGCAGTGCGTGCGCGCTTCGGCGTGGCCACCTGCCTCGGCTATGGCCCGCGCTTCCTGCACTCCACCGGCCAGGCCTACAAGGGCGGCCCCAACAGCGGGGTGTTCCTGCAGGTGACCTGTGACGACGCTAGAGACCTGCCGGTGCCCGGCCGCAAATACAGCTTCGGCATCGTCAAGGCGGCCCAGGCGGCGGGCGATTTCCAGGTCCTCGCCGACCGCGGACGCCGGGCCCTGCGCGTGCACCTCGGTGCCGACGTGGCCGCCGGCCTGCAGCACCTCGCCGCGCTGCTGACCGAAGACGCCTGAAACGACAACCCGCCGGCGTGCCCGCGGATACGCCGGACGACCTTAGAGACAAACGGAGACGACACACGATGCAATTGGGAATGATCGGTTTGGGGCGCATGGGCGCCAACATGGTGCGCCGGCTGATGCGCGATGGACACGAATGCGTGGTCTACAACCGCAGCCCGGGGCCGGTGCAGGCGATGGCCGAGGAGGGCGCCATCGGCGCCAGCGACCTGGACGATTTCGTCGCCAAGCTGGCCAAGCCGCGGGTGGTCTGGCTGATGGTGCCGGCGGCGGTGGTGGATCAGAACATCGACGCCCTGGCCGAGCGTCTGGAGCCGGGCGACATGATCGTCGACGGCGGCAACTCCTATTACAAGGACGACATCGCCCGCGGCAAGCGGCTGGCGCCCAAGGGCATCGACTATCTCGATGTCGGCACCAGTGGTGGCGTGTGGGGGCTGGAGCGCGGCTATTGCCTGATGATCGGTGGCGGCGACGGCCCGGTGCAGCACCTCGACCCGGTGTTCAAGAGCCTGGCGCCGGGGATGGGCGATATCCCGCGCACCCATGGCCGTGAGGGCCCGCCGACTCCGGCCGAGGAGGGCTATCTGCACTGCGGGCCGGTGGGTGCCGGACACTTCGTCAAGATGGTGCACAACGGCATCGAATACGGCCTCATGGCGGCCTACGCCGAGGGCCTGAACATCCTCAAGCACGCCAACGTGGGCAAGGCCTCCACCGAGGCCGCGGACGCCGAGACCACGCCGCTGCGCAATCCCGAGGACTTCCAGTACGATCTCGACCTGGCCGACATCGCCGAGGTCTGGCGCCGCGGCAGCGTGGTCTCCTCCTGGCTGCTGGACCTCACCGCCGACGCCCTGCAGGCCAGTCCCGAGTTGAGCGAGTTCAGCGGCCGTGTCTCCGACTCCGGTGAGGGCCGCTGGACCAGTATCGCCGCCATCGAATCGGGTACCCCGGCGCGGGTGCTCACCACCGCTCTCTACGACCGCTTCACCTCACGCGGCGAGAGCGACTTCGCCGATCAGGTGCTGTCGGCCATGCGCTTCGGTTTCGGCGGCCATCACGAGAAGAAGTGAGCATGGACGAGGGCAGCCGCTGGCATCGATTCGACAGCGCCGAGGCGGTGGCCCAGGCCGCCGCCGCGCGCATCTTCTCGGCGGCGCAGGAGTCCATCGCCGAGCGCGGTCTCTTCCGCGTGGTGCTCGCCGGCGGCAGTACGCCCAAGGCCACCTATGCCCTGCTGCGTGACATGCCGGCGCAGTGGGACGCCTGGTCGATCTATTTCGGCGACGAGCGTTGCCTGCCGCCGGCTCACCCGGAGCGCAACAGTGTCATGGCGCGCGAGGCCTGGCTGGCGCATGTGCCCATCCCCGCCGAGCAGGTCTTCGAGATCCCGGCCGAGCTGGGGCCGGAGCCGGCGGCCCAGCGATATGCCCCGGTGGTGGACGGCGCCGTGCCCTTCGACCTGGTGCTGCTCGGCATGGGCGAGGATGGCCACACCGCGAGCCTGTTTCCCGGCCGGCCGTTGGACGACTCGGCCCTGGTGGCCGCGGTGTTCGACGCCCCCAAGCCGCCGGCCGAACGCGTCAGTCTGGGGCTCGGCGCCCTCAACGCCAGCCATGAGGTATTGATCCTGGTCACCGGCGAGGGCAAGCGCGAGGCGGTGCGTCGCTGGCGGGCCTGCGAGGATCTTCCCGTGGCCCGCGTGCATGGCCTGGAAGGCGCCGATGTCTACGTCGATACGGCGGCCTGGCCCGAGGCCTGAGAGGCCGGCCGCCAGCGACTGGGCGTATTGCACTGCTGCCACCCGACCGGCTACATTCCTTCGGGCGGAGCGTGTCAAATGGCGGTGGCCACAGGACCTCGATGAGGCAGGTATCGCATGGGCAATCTTCTTGCACGACTATTCACTCACTGGTTGAACCGACGGGAAAGGGCAATGGAACAGGCAATCGAACAGACCATAGATCAGGCCGTGGCCAAAGAGGTGAGTGTCCTCTTCGTCTGCATGGGCAATATCTGTCGCTCGCCCACGGCCGAAGGGGTGTTTCGCAAATACCTCGCCGAGGCGGGCCTGGAGGAGAGGGTGGGTGTCGATTCCGCCGGTACCCACGCCTATCACGTGGGCGAGCCACCGGACCCGCGGGCGCAGAGTGCCGCCGCCCTGCGTGAGGTGGACCTGAGCACCCAGCGGGCGCGCAAGGCCGCGGCCCTGGATTTCGAGCGTTTCGACTACATCGTCGCCATGGACCGCGAAAACCTCACCAACCTGGAGGCCATCTGTCCCCAGGGGCAGGAACACAAGCTCCGCTTACTGATGCAATATGCCGAACACTTCGCCACCGAGGACGTTCCCGACCCCTACTATGGCGGCGCGGCCGGCTTCGACCGGGTGCTGGACATGATCGAGGCGGCATCGGCGGAACTGTTGCAGGAGATTCGTTCGAAGCACTTCTGAGGCCTTCTCCATGCGCCGCTGCGCAGGCACATCAATGGGAATCCAAGCGACAGCCTGACGCTTACCCAATCTCGCCTAGGAGTCTGTCGGATTTAGGGCTGATCTGCTGCGGAAAAGCCATTTCGGCCAGCTTTCCCGATCCTTTTCGTTGAATAGCTACGGCTATTCGCCTCAAACGATCGAAAAATCTGATCCAAAATGGCTTTCCCTCGCGACGATCACCTAAACCCGACAGACTCCTAGCAGGTCGAAAAGGGCATAGCCAAAAAGAAAGGGTGACCATCTCTCGGTGGTCACCCTTTTTTCTTTGTTGCCGTTGACGACGCTTCGGCTTCGTCATTGCGGCCTTTCGTCTGTCCTTGCTTTGCTGAGCTTGTCGAAGGGCTTTCTGCCCGCTCCGCCACCCGTTATCCATCGGATGGCGGAGGGTGGCTCAATCCTCTCCGCCCTGGGCTGCCTTCTTGGTGGCCGGTGGTTTCTCCTTCGCGGTACTGGCCTTTGGTGCGGCATCGGCCGGCGTCTCCGTTGGCTTCGTCGCGCTGGCCGCCGGATGCTTGGTGGGTGCCGCCTTGGCGGGCGACGACTCGCCATCAGGTTTCGGCTCGGGCTTCGATTCGGCCTTTGACTTGGGCCTCGCCGCGGTTTCGCTCTCGGTCTTTGTCTCAACCTTTGCCTCGGACTTTGCCTCGGTCTTTGGCGTGGGCTTGCTGGCTGGCTTTGCCTCGCTCGCCGCTGGTGCCTCGGCGCCCGCCGCTGCCTTGGGCTTCGCCGGGGCCGGGCTGGGCTTGGGCTCGGTCTTGCCTGCCCCTTGGGCCTCGTGGGTGTCGGCCTTTGTCGTCGGGGCTGCCGATTCGGCGGTCTTGGGGCTGGCGCGGCGGCGGCGAGGTGCCGGCTTCTCCGGCGGTGCTTCGGCCGCGGCGGTCGGCTTGGCGGGAGGGCTCGCCTTGGCCGATTCACTGGCCGTGGTTGCCGTGCCACCGGCCGTGTCGATGGCTACCGTACCGGCCTGCGCCGCGGGAGCCTCTGTGCCGGTCTTGGCCATGGCCTTGCCCGTCGCTTCGCTGGGCTGTGCGGCGGGTTTGCTGGCCCCGGACGTCTCGGCCGGGGCCTGAGTCGCGCCCTCGCTGGTAGACGCCGTGGTGGCCGTGGTCTCACCCTCGGCGTTGCGCGGGCGACGTCCGCGACCGCCGCGGCTGCGACCCTCGCCCGACTTGTCGGTGGTCTCACCGGCTGTGTTCTTGCTGCGTGTCGAGGTATCTTCCGGCCCCGACTGTTCGGTCGACGTCTGGCTGCCGCCTTCGTTGCCGGTCTCGGTGCTGTCACGCCGGCGCCGACGGCCACCGCGGCGGCCGCGGCGTGAACTGGTGCGCTGTCCTTCCTGACGGCCGCTGGAGCCTTCCCCGGTTCTCTCTTCA
>JANTGX010000120.1 GCA_024762755.1 Gammaproteobacteria bacterium | reverse complement strand
CTTGACCCGCATGTCGATCCCCGCCCGATCCTCTCCGTAGCCCCCTCGGATTGGAACCCGCGCCCCCGGGCGAGTCAATGCGGTGTATCCAGCATGCCGCTCGGGCCGGGCGGGGGCTAACGGTCCATGCGGAGAATTGGCCGTGGGAAGATCACTCCTCGCCGCGCGGCTTGCGCCGTATCGCCCAGATCACGAAACCCACCAGGACGATCAGGATGCCCAGTTCGACGAAGGCCATCCACATCATGAGGCGGTCACCGGGGACAACTTCTCCTTCATGGCACCCTCCAGGCGCGGGACGGTCTCGCATTCCTTGAAGATGCGTTCATCGCAGCGCGCACAGATGTCCTTGTCCAGCTTCTCGAAGATCTCGGTGAGGGCCTCCGTCTTCGAGTCGAACATGTTCTCGTCACCGATCTCCTTGATGTAGCCACCCTTGCGCAGGGGGCCGCAGACACCCTCTTTGATGCGGTAGAAATAGAGTCCGCCGCCCAGGCGCCGGTAGTTCTGCGCCTCCTGTGCCAGTAGTTCGGCGCCGGCCACGTCGATGAAATTGATCCCCGAGGCGATCAGCAGTACGTGCTTCTGGTGGGGATTGCGCTGGCGGAATTCACGCAGGGTCTCGGCCACGTGGCTGACCGCACCGAAGAACAGCGAGCCGTCGATACGCACGATCTTCACCTGAGGACATTCGGGCAGGCGCGAGTCGGTGACGAAGGCGCGCTTGGGGTCCTTGGGGTCGGGCACCCGGCTGACCACTCGCGGCCGCGAGGTACGCGACAGATAGATCACCAGTGACAGAATCACACCCAGCAGGATGGCGAATTCCAGCTCCAGGGTAAGGGTGGCGACGAAGGTCACGGCGAGCACGGCGAAATCGGTGTTGCTCGCCTGGAAGATCTTCTTGATGTGGTGGAAGTCGATCAGTCCCCAGGCCACCAGGAACAGGATGCCGGCCATCGCCGCGTTGGGCAGGTAGGCCGCCAGCGGGGCCACCGCCAGCACCACCCCCACCAGCAGGATGCCAGAGAGCATGGCGGCGATGGGGGTCTTGGCCCCCGCCTGGTAATTCACCCCGCTGCGGTTGAAGGAGCCGGTGGCGACGTAGGCGGAGAAGAAACTACCGACAATATTGGACATGCCCTGGCCAATGAACTCCTGATTGGAATCGAGGTGCTGACCCGTCTTCACGGCAATGGAACGGCCGATGGAGATCGCCTCGGTGAGCGCCAGCAGGGTCACCGCCAGTACCGCCGGCGCCAGCTCCTTCAGGGTCTCCGTCGAGAAGTCGGGCATGCTCAGTGGCGGCAGCGAGGCCGGCAGGGCGCCCACCGTCTTGATGTGCGTGACGCTGCTGCCGTAGATGGCGTCCAACAGCACGCCGACGAGACTGCCGACCACCATGGCCACGATCATGTAGGGGACCTTGGGGGCGAAACGCTTGATGAGGATGCCCGAGGCCAGGGTGGCGACACCGGCGGCGGTGACGTAGGGATTGATCTGGCCCAACTGGCCGGCGAAGTGGATGAGGATCTCGTGGAAGTGCAGGCCGCGGGGGATGTCGACACCAAAGAAGTGCTTGATCTGATTGCTGGCGATGAGGATGGCGGCGCCGGCGGTGAAGCCGATGATCACCGAGTGGGAGATGAAGTTGACCAGGGTGCCGAGACGCGCCCAACCCATGGCGACCTGGGTGACGCCGACCATGAAGGTGAGGGTGATGGCCAGGGCCACGTACTGCTCGGTGGTGGGTTCGGCAAAGGCGCTCAGCGAGGCGAACAGCACCAGTGAGGCGGCGGTGGTGGGGCCAGACACCAGGTGCCACGAAGAGCCGAACAGGGCGGCGATCACCGCCGGCACCATGGCCGTGTAGAGGCCGTATTCCGGCGGCATGCCGGCGATCACGGCGAAGGCCACGCCCTGCGGCAGGACCACGATGGCGCCAGTGAGCCCGGCCAGGGTATCCGCCTTCAGGGTCTCGCGGTTGACCATGGGCCACCAGCGAATGAAGGGAAACAGGCGGATCAGCCAGAGCGGGCAGGTATTTTGCACGATCTACTCCTTGTTAGTGTTGGCCGGTGGGTGAGCGACGAACGCTATGCGGAACCCCGGTCAGAACAGCCCCGCATTGACCCACATGTGCACACCGATGCTGGCCGCATAGCCGAGGGCGATGACCGGCATCCACTTGAGGTGCGAAAAAAAGGTGTACTGACCTCGGGCCTGGCCCATGAGGGCCACGCCGGCGGCGGAACCGATGGAGAGCAGGCTGCCGCCCACGCCGGCGGTCAACGTCACCAACAGCCACTGGCCCGTGGACATGTCGGGATTCATGGTGAGCACGGCGAACATGACGGGAATGTTGTCGACGATGGCCGACAGCACGCCCACCGCGACATTGGCGGCCGTGGGGCCCCACTGCACATACATCACTTCCGAGGCCAGGGTGAGATAGCCGATGAAACCCAGGCCGCCCACGCACAACACCACGCCGTAGAAGAACAGCAGGGTGTCCCATTCGGCGCGGGCGACAGGGGTGAAGACATCGAAGGGCACCACCTCGCCCAACCGGCCCTCGGGATTGGAGACATCCAGGTGGGCGGTCTTCTTCAGGTAATAGCCGAAGAACTGCAGATAGGCCAGGCCGGTGAGCATGCCGATTACCGGCGGCAAATAGAGGAAGTTGTGAAAACTCACGGCGGTGACGATGGTGAGCAGGAACAGCAGGATCACCCCGCGCGCACCCCGGCACATGTGCACCATCTCGTTGGACACACTGGGCTGCTCCGCAGGGACGGCGAAGTGCATGAACGCCGCCGGCACGACGAAGTTGACCACCGCAGGGACGAACAGGGCAAAGAAACCCCAGAAGTCGACGATCCCCTTCTGCCACACCATCAGGGTGGTGATGTCACCGAAGGGACTGAAGGCACCACCGGCGTTGGCGGCCACCACGATGTTGATACAGGCCACGCTGACGAAGCGGGTGTTGGTCCCGCCCACGGCCAGCACCACGGCACACATGAGCAGGGCGGTGGTGAGGTTGTCGGCCACCGGCGAGATGAAGAAGGCCAGGCTGCCCGTCAGCCAAAACAGCTGGCGCAGACTGAAGCCCTTGCGGATCAGCCAGGAGCGCAGGGCGTCGAACACCCGCCGCTCCTCCATGGCGTTGATATAGGTCATGGCCACCAGTAGGAACAACATCAACTCGGCGTATTCCAGCAGGTTGTGGCGCACCGCCGCCTCGGCCTGATGGGTCATCCCGTGGTTGGCGTAGACCGTGGCGATGAGGGCCCAGATGATACCGGCGGCGAGGATCACCGGCTTGGATTTGCGCAGGTGGGTGAATTCCTCCGCCATGACGAACAGATAGGCGATCACGAAGATGGCAAGGGCGGCATAGCCCACGGGATGTCGCGTCAGATCCAGCACCTCCGAGGTGCCAGAAGTGGCCCAGGCCAGTGCCGGCAAGGCCAACAGGAAAAAGGCCAGCAGGCGTAGGGAATTGCGCACGATCACGATAGGGGTTCCTTTGGCGTCGGCCCACCCAGGGGCGGGCACAGAAAAATCTCGGCCCACATTGTACGGTCAGCCATTACCGAAGACGACGTTCATCATGCCCAGCATCACGACCAGGAAGATCACGGTCATGATGCCGCCGGCGCGCATGAAGTCCGGCACGCCGTAGCCGGTGGGCCCCATGATCAGGGCATTCACCTGGTGCGTGGGAATGAGGAAGGAATTGGAGGTGGCGATGGCCACCGTGAGGGCGAACACCGCCGGATCACCGCCGGCGCCAATGGCGATATTCACCGCCAGGGGGACCAGCAGCACGGTGGCGCCCACATTGGACATGACCAGCGTGAAGAAGGTGGCCAACACCGCCACCGCCGCCTGAATCACCCAGATGGGCATCTCACCCACCACGGCGAGGGTCTGCTCGGCAATCCACTTGGCGGTGCCCGAGGTCTCCACCGCCAGGCCGAGGGGAATCAGGCTGGCGAGCAGGAACACCGTCTTCCACGATACCGCCTGATAGGCCTCCTCGATCTTGATCACGCCGGAGAGGATCATCCCCAGGGCGCCGGTGAGCAGGGCCACGGAGAGGCGGAGGTCGGTGAACAGCACCATGGCCAGGGCGATGCCGAAGAACAACAGGGCCGCGCCCACCTTGTGCGGACGGGTCTCTTCGTGGGGGTACTCGGTGGTGACGACGACGAAGTCGCGATTCTTCTCCAGCCGCGCCAGGGACTCCCAGGTGGTGTGCACCACCAGGGTATCGCCGGCCTGCAGGGGCATGTCGCGGATGCCATCGCCCTCGCGATAGGTCTTGCCGGCGCGGTGCAGGGCCACCAGGGCGATGCCATAGGTCTTGCGCATCCAGACGTCGCGCGCACTCTTGCCGATGAGGTTGGAGCCCGGCGGGATGACCAGCTCGGCGATGCCCGCCTTGCTCGCCGCCAGGGCCTCGGCGAAGGTCTCCAGATCGTCGCGCAGCTGGAGGCGGTACTTGTCGACGAAGGCCTTCAGGTTCTCCGGCGAGGCGAGGATGCCGAGCACCGTCCCGGCCTCGATACCGGTATCGCGCGCCAGTCCGCCGGGACCGATGCGCAAGTCGTCGATCCCCCGCAGGGCGGCGATGACGCGAATCTTCTCGTTGTGCTCGATGTCGTCCAGCTTCATCCCCACCAGCGGGCTCTCCGGCGGTACGACGATCTCGAACAAGGCGTAGTCCAGGCCATAGGTGCTGCGAAAATATTCCATGGTGCTGGTGGCCACGGCGCCCTCGTTCTTGCCGCGGGCCGGTAGAACATAGGGACCGGCAATGACGAAATAGATGATGCCGGCGGCCACCAGGGCGACCCCTATGGGGGTCACGGAGAATAGCGACCAGGTACTCATCTGCTGCTCCGGAGGCAGGCCCTGATTGGAGGTGAGGATCAGGTCGTTGAGCAGGATCAGGGGACTGGAGCCCACCATGGTCACCGTGCCGCCGAGGATGGCGCAGAAGCCCATGGGCATCATCAGCCGTGACATGGGCAGACCGGAGCGGGCCGAGATGCGCGAGACCACCGGCAGAAACAGCGCCGCGGCGCCCACGTTCTGCATGAAGGAAGAGATGAAGGCCACCGTGCCGGAGATGATGGGGATGATCCGTTTCTCGGTGCGTCCGCCGATCTTGAGGATGAAACCTGCCACCTCGCCCATGAGGCCCGTCTTGTCCAGGCCGGCGCCAATGACCATCACCGCGATGATGGAGATCACGGCATTGGAGCCAAAGCCGTCGAACAGATGCTGGTTGTCCACCAGCCCCTCCGTCAGGCCCATCAGGGGCGCCAGCAGGCTGGTCAGGCCCAGCAACACCATGATGCAGATGGCCACGATATCCACCCGCACGATCTCGAAGACGAACAGATAGATGGTGAGCATCAGGATGGCCGTCACCCAGGCGACCTCGACACTGGGCGCCACGCGGCCAAGATAGAGGGCGAGCAAGGCGAACAGAATGCCAGCAATAGTGATTTTGTAGTTGATCTTCGGCTTCTCGCTCAAGGACGTCTCCCCCCTCTTGAGTGGCGTGTCTGTCCGCCGCGGCACATGGAAAAATTAGCGTATAAGAATACACCGATCGTCCCTGCCCCCCCAATCAAGCCGATTTATGCAGGCATGGGCTTTCCTGGGGTACCGGCCCTGCGACCGACGTGCCCGGTGGATGGGCCACCCATCGAACCTGCTCAGCCTCCTCGATTTCGAGACCCCCTTGCCGGCTGGGTTGCCGACAGACGCGGGCAGGGCTTGATTGTGCATTATCCATCCACTATGCTTTTCCGCGCATCATAATCCATGTTTTAAACATTATAATCAAGGCCTAAAACCATGATCACCTCCGCCCAGATGCGCGCCGCCCGCGCCCTGCTCGGCTGGGACCAGCGTCAGCTGGCCGAGGCCGCTGGCCTGTCACTGCCCACCATCCAGCGCATGGAGGCCAGTGACGGCCAGGTGCGCGGCAACGTGGACTCGCTGATGAAGGTGGTGCAGGCCCTGGAGCAGGCCGGGATGGAGCTGATCGGCGAGGGTGCGGCGAGTACCGGCGGTGGTCGGGGCGTGCGGCTGAAGGAACGGGGGTAAGACGGCCGTGGACCTCCAGCTCTTCATGCTCGGCCTGGCCCTCGCCGGCCCCCTCGCCTCGGCCTTGGTGTCGCTGGCGGCCGAGGGCCGCGCCTGGGTGCTGCCGCGCCTGGCCTTCCCCCTGCTGGGGCTGGCGGGCGCAGCCTCCATCGTCGCCGGGCTACAGGCACTGCTCGGCGACCAGCCCCTCACCGCACAGTGGCCGCTGGGCCTGCCCTGGCTGCACTGGCACCTGCGCCTCGACGCCCTGGCCGGCTTCTTCCTCGCCCTCATCGGCACCGGCACCCTGGCGGTGAGCCTGTACGGCCCCGGCTATGTGCGCGAGTACCGCCACAGTCCCTATTCCCCGGTGGTGCTGGGCCTGGCCACGGGCCTGTTCGTGGCCGGCATGCAGCTCGTGGTGCTGGCCGACGACGCCTTCGCCTTCATGGTGGCCTGGGAGCT
>JANTGX010000119.1 GCA_024762755.1 Gammaproteobacteria bacterium | reverse complement strand
AATGCCTGGTATTCAAATTGCCAGTCGACCGTGTTGATCAGATTGTCGAGCAATTGCTGGCAGCGGGCCGGCTCATAAGGACGCGGCAGCTGCAGCAACAATGCCGGATCGGGCGAGGCCTCCGTGCATGTTTCGACCTCGGCCTCCTGGCAGGCAAGGGGTTTAGCGGCCAGCTTCATCGCTTGCCCGGGCATGCGTTATCGTCGCTGATCGATGCAGGCTTGAGCGCCCTGGCGGCACGCAGCTCGCGCAAGGGCAGCAGGGGGCCGCCATGACGTCGCCACTGGATCTCCGCGAGGATGCTCAGGGCGATCTCCGCTGAGCTGTTGCCACCCAGACCCAGGCCCGCCGGTGCCGAGACCCGTTCCAGGGCCATGGCGTCATCCAGCAGGGTAAAAGCCGAACTCAGCACCGACTGGGCCCGTCGTGCCGAGGCGATGAGGTAGACATGGCCCGCGCCCTGTTCCAGCAGCCGGACCACGGAATCGGGATCGGCCTCATGACCCCGTGCGACCACGGCCTGGGTGTCGGGCGCCAATGGCCAGGGGGCGTCGCTATAGACCTTGTCGACCAATTCCACACCCATCGGCCAGTCAGCTGATTCGAGCCCGGCTTCACAGGCGCTGACCGGGTAGTCTGCCGCCCTGGCGATACAGGCCAGATAGCGGGCCACCTCGCCCTTGCCGAGGATGAGCAACCTCGCCTTGTCCACCATGCATCAGCCCCTGTTGGCCCAGGTTCCCTTGGTCTGACCCATCACCCGACACTGGTCAGGCACACCCTGCTCAGGCCTCGCCGGCACCGCTGTAATACTTGAGGCGCTTCTCGTGCGACACACCGAGGATCTTGGCCAGCCAGGGCGGCGGGGTGCCCGCCATGGCGACCTGCACCTCCTTGATCACGTCCACGGCAAGACCGCCCTCGAGCTTTTTCATCGGCCAGATATCGGCGCGGTTGATCTTGGCGGCGGCGGGACCGCCCACCGAGACCACGTAGAGCACTTGGCAGTCCTTGATCAGATTCACCCGGAAGCCGTTCTTGTCCTCGGCGTAGTCGGCCTCCAGGGCCGAACGCACGCCCACCAGGCGGATGTCCGTGCTGGAGACCTGATAGACCAGATAGCGCAGGCAGGAGCCGAAGTGGCCGTCCAGGTTCTCGCCGCTGTTGGAGGCGATGGCGACGCGAATGGAGCCGGGCATGTCGCCTTCCTGATAGGGCTCGGCCGTGGGCAGGTTGTCGTCCTCGGTGGTCTCGCCCCACAGTACCCGCACCGCCAGCTTGATGGGCTCGAGGCCGGTACGCCCGCCGAAGTCCTCGCCGTCCTCCTCGCCGTCCAGGCTGCCGATGCCGGTCTTCAGGTCGGTCACCGTGATGCGGGCGAGCTTTTCCAGGTCCAGGGGCGGGCCCAGGCGTTCGTTGAGCAGGCCGATGAGGGTCGGCAGGTCCACGTCCGGCAGGGTGCGGGCCGCCAGGGCGATGCGCAGGGCGGTATCCCGGTCGATGTTCATCTCAGTCATGGGGTCGCCTCATAGAGAGATCTGCACCAGGCCGCCCTGGCCTTCCTGCTCGGCCGGGGTCTTGGCGGTGATCGACAGGGCATGCAGACCGCCGTTGCTGATGTCGTCCTTGAACAGGGCGAGGATGGGTTTCTGCCGCTGCAGGGTATTCATACCGGTGAAGGCCTCGGTGACCACGTACATCTCGAAGCTGCAGTCTTCACCGGCCACGTCGATGACGGCATCGGGATAGAGGGTGCGCACCCGTGCGATGATCTCTTCCTCTTTCATGGCAGGTCCTCCGCTCAGGCCTCGACGGCCTCTAACATGGGCATCAGTTCACCGTTGGCGTACATGGCCTCGACGATATCACTGCCGCCGATGATCTCGCCCTGGATGAACAGCTGAGGAAAGGTCGGGAAGTCGGACACTTCCGGCAGGGCCTGCATGATCAACGGCGAGGCCAGCACGTCCACATAGGCAAAGGGCACGCCTGTGGCCTTCATCACCGTGGCGGCCTTGGCGGAGAAGCCACAGCGGGGCTCGTTGGGGGTGCCTTTCATATAGAGGATGACGGGGTTTTCCTGCAGTTGCTCACGGATCTTGTCGGTGGTCTTCATCGGGTTCTCCCGGTAGTTTGGTTCGAATTCATCAGAGGGGTCAGACGACCTCGCGCATCAGGGGGCGCAGGAAACGCAGCACCGGCAGGGTGGAGGCGCTCTCCAGGGCGTTGACACCATCGTGGGTGGCGATGCTCAGGTCGGCACCGGCCTCGATCAGGGTCTGCAGGACCTCCAGCTTGCCGGTGGAAGCGGCATAGATGACGCAGGTCACGCCGTTCACGTTGCGGTTGTTCAGCTCACAGCCGGCGGCTATCAGGGTCCTCACCAGCGCGATGTCACCGTGCACACAGGCGAACCACAGGGCATGGTGTTCGTCATCGTTGACCTGACGGGGGTCGGCGCCCGCCATCAGCAGGGCCTCGACCAGTGCGTGCTCGCCCTGCAGGGCGGCCAGCATCAGTGGAGACATGCCCAGTTCCACCCGGCTGTTGAGGTCCTCCGGGTCGAAGCCATGGGACAGCAGCCAGTTTCTCTGGGTCTGATTTAAGTCATGTGCCGAGCCGGATTCAGCCTGGGCCTGCCAGTGCTGCCAGGCCTCCCAGCCGCCTTCCAGGTTGTATACCCGGTTCAGGCCGAACTTGCTGAGAAAGCTGCACAGGTCGCGGCTCTGGTTGCCGTGATAGCAGTAGACCAGCACCGGCGGGTCCTGCCGCCGCGCGCGCATCAGCTGGTTGATCACCGCGTCGCTGGCCGGCTGGGCATTGGCCAACTGGCCCTTGCTCTGGGTCTGCGGGTCGCGTTGGTCGATCACCAGCAACCCTTCGGTCTGCAGCAGTTCCGCGACCTCGCTGGCATGGATGTCCTGATAGCTCACTCGTCTTCCCCGTGGTGCTGTGATGTGGGTGTTCACAGGGAATGAGCAATCTTTGTTCCAATGCGTAAGGGTTTCTATTACATTGATTTAAAAAGAAAAACAGAATTCCATATATGTAGCAAAGCCGACAAAGGCGCAGAGGTATGTGGGGAAACTCTGATGGGTGCTGTGTGTCTTCTGCAGATGATCGCCACGCTATCCCATCACCTTGTCATCTCGGTGGCTGAAAGAGATCTTTTTCTGCTGCCTGGGCTGATTCCCGGTACAGGATCCCTCCTCGCTAGGCTCGTCGGGATGACAAGGGCAGGGTGGTGAGAAGGTCAGGATGGCGAGGGGACAATGGTGACAAAGTCGGGATGACATGAGAGCCCGGAGTCATGCCCCTGCCGCGATCAACACCTCGAACATTTCGATCCGGCCTTCACCCTCGAAGGCCTCCTTGGGCATGGGATTGCTGTGCGCGGTCTTGAAGTCCTCGGAACCCACCCAGGCCTCGAAGGCCGCCTTGTCCTGCCAGCTGGTGAGCACCACATAGGGGGTCTCCGGCGAGTCGGGTTTGAGTACCTGCATGCGCACGAAGCCCGGCTGTTTGTCGATCTGGCCGGCGCGGTTGCGAAAGCGCTGCTCGAACATCTCTTCGTAGCCGGCCGCGACGGGTACCCGGTTGGTGACGATATACATGCTGAGTTCTCCTATGGATATAGCTGACATTCAGCCGCGCAGCTCGGGGTAAGGCAACTGGTTGGTGATGCGGCTGTCCGGGGTGCCCTTGCCGACAGTGAACTGGTAGAGCACCTGATATTCGTCTCCCTGCAGGCCAAACAGTTCATGCAGGCCGTCATCGAAGAAACAGCCGATGCCGGTACCCTGCAGGCCACTGGCCTCGGCGCCCAGATACAGCGCCTGGCCCAGCAGTCCCGCCTTGGTCATCAGCCGGCGATAGGCCCAGGATCCGACCGCCATGACCTGATCGAACTCGGCCAGCATGGCCAAGCTGAAGGCGCCGTTGGCGGCGATGGCCTGCTGGCAGGCCAGACGGGCGGCGGTGCGCCTGGCATCGGCGCCGATCAGCTGGAACAAAGGCAGGTGTGGCGGGCAGTCCGCCACCGCCTGCCACTGGAATTCGCTGCGCATGGCCGTCTTCAACGGCTCCAGGGCATGCAGATCACGGGGCAGGGCATATAGGCCCTTTTGCAGACTCTCCACCCGGTGCACGAACAGGATCAGGTGCAGCTGGGCGGGTTCCACCTGTTCGCCCCAGGGCGGCAGACCGGCACGGGGCAGACAATGATCGAGCAGGGCGAAGAAGGCATCCCGGTCGAGGCCGGTGCTGCCGTCGAAGGCCTGGGCGCTGCGCCGGCGCTGGATCAGGTCGACCGCCGACAATTCGCAGTCGAGGCCCAGCGGTGGCGGCAGCGGCGAGGGGATCTCCGTCACCAGCGCGGTGCGGGGTTTCATGGCGGCCCGCACGGTCTCGTCGATGATCGGCCATTGATAAAGGTGGCGGCCCGACAACCGGTTGGCCTTGCCCTGCCAGACCAGGCCCGCAAGCTGCCCGGACAGGTCTTCCGGCAACAGATAGGGCAGGGTGACAGCCTGGCAGGCAGGACTGAGCAGACAGAGCAGCTCGGGGTATTCGGGCTCGTCTGTCTCGAAATCGCTGGCGCGGTCCAGGCCCAGCAGGGCCGCCACTTCCGCATCGGCCAGGTGTTCCAGACTGTGCACCTGCCAGCCGAGCAGGGCGGCGGCATAACGCAGTGCCCCCAGGGCATGACCCAGATCCAGCTGGCAGTAGCGCCAGGCCCGTTCGCCGTATTTCCAGGCCTCGCGCCAGGGAATCGCCGACAGACCGAGCAGGAAACTGCCTGCCGGCAAGTCGCCGAACAGGGCGTCGCTCAGCGCCTGGGGATAGGCGGTGCGCTGTTCCAGCTGGTGATCCTGCGGCCGGTAGTGATACAGCCCGGCCGCCAGGTCGTCCGTGTCGGGCAGGGCCAGGTAGGCCTCGGTGGGATGCAGGTTACCGCTGGAGGGGTTGCAGCGTACCGCCCAGCGCGCCGTGCCATGGTGCTTCCACGTGGAGATGGCCAGCGAGCAGGCCAGCAGTGCGCCGATGCTGTTGCTGCCCGGCAGGGCGCTGGGCTGGCGGATGCCGGCGGCGATATCGGCGAAGGCGGGGCCGCCCTCCCTCAGTTTGAGGCCGACCCGGGGGCAGTTGCCATAGTCACGAAAGGCCACGGGCTGGTCGTCCCAGTCCAGGGTGTCCGGGCCGGCGGCATAGCCGTCCAGGCGATGCTTGGTGCGCTGATGATAATCCCGGACGGGGTCCGACTGGCTGGCGCTCATGGTCTGTTTTCCTGGGTTGCAGGGTCCCGTTGCGATGGTGGCAGGTGCGACAATGGACGGACGAAAGCCGACATGCAACAGACAGTTCCTGTGTGAAGCCGATTGCAACTGATTGTTTTGAAAAAGCAAATAACAGGCGCCTCGGGATGGCCTGAGCCTTGCTATCTGTTATCCAGACTTCACTGCAATGCCCAGGCCAAATATGACCGATAGCACATCCCCCCGCCTCATCATGTTCCACAAGCAGAAGACCAGCGCCCGTACCCGTTTCCTGCTACAGGCGGAAGGCACCGTGTGTGGCTTCGATCCCCTGCCACCCCTGGCGCAGTTGATGGAGACGGATGAAGACTCGAAGGTTGCCCTGCATCCGGGGGCGCTGACCCATGCGGCGGAGCAACGCCTGGGACTGCCCACGGGCAGCCTGGAGGCGATGGGGGATTTCCATGTCAGGGTGGATGTGGCCGGCGGTCCGCTCTCGATCTTCCTGGCAGGGTTCACCATGGAAGACCCGCCGTTCGATGCAGCCAAAGCGACCGGCGCGCGCTTCATCGATCTTCCAGAGGCAAGGATGCTGCCGCCCACAGAACTGCAACTGTTACGCCTTGCCTATGAGTATCTGCTCGGTGGCTGAATTGTCGTCTACATGACAAATGGCCATCGGCTGTTGCCCAAAGCGCGTGAGCTTACCGACAAAAGGTGCAACCTGTCGGCCTGGATAGCAGGTAATACCCGGCAATGATTCATTGGCATGACGCTTGCTGCAGAGTCCTTAGGTCCCCTTGGAAACCGCTGCCCCGATGAAACTGCATCGCTTTTTTAGCCTGTTCCTGCTGCTCGCCGGTGCGGCTGCACTTCATGCCGAGCCACTCAGGATCGCCGTGGCAAGCAACTTCCTGTCTCCGGCGAAGGCCTTGGCGGCTCGGTTCGAGAGCGAGACCGGTCTGCCGGTGACCCTCAGTGCCGGCTCCACCGGCAAGCTCTATGCACAGATTATCCATGGTGCACCCTATGACCTGTTCCTTGCCGCCAACAGCCGTGAGCCGGAGCGTCTGCAGGATGAGGGCCTGGTTGTGGACGGATCGCGCTTCACCTATGCCCTGGGTCAGCTTGTGCTCTGGAGCCCCGATGAAACAACAGACTTGTCGAGGGGCGGCGAGAGCTGGCTGCAACAGGCAGGTTATGAGCGACTTTCCCTCGCCAATCCGAAAACGGCACCTTATGGCGCAGCCGCGGTAAACGTGCTGCGTAAGCTCGGGATAGACAAGGCGAGCCGTCGGCGGCTCGTATTCGGTGAGAA
>JANTGX010000118.1 GCA_024762755.1 Gammaproteobacteria bacterium | reverse complement strand
AGGTCATCCTCGACGAGGAAGTGATCAACAATAAATCGAAGCCCCTGCTCATCTTTGAGGGTGGGGAACAGCATCGGGCAGCGTCGGATTAGCCCGTTGCAGTAATGTGTTGGACGACAACGCCGGGCAACGCCCGGCGTTGTCGTTTAAATCCAATTATTTTACTCAGGTACTTGAATTCCTGTGGCTTTGACCACACATACTGTCAAGTGTCGTTTATCACCCATCGGCCTCGTCTTTTTGGGTTCTAAGTGGCTGAAAGTTAGCAATTATTCTCGAGGAACACTCGAATGTCGGAACAAGACAAGAAATCAGACGTCATCAATGACCAACCCCAAGTGATGCCGGTCCTCCCCCTGCGGGATGTGGTCGTCTATCCCTACATGGTCATCCCCCTCTTTGTGGGACGTGACAAATCCATCCATGCCCTAGAAACGGCCATGGAAGACAACAAACAGATCCTTCTCGCCGCGCAGAAGGATGCCACCCTGGACGAACCGGAGCCTGATGATCTCTATCGCATCGGTACGGTGGCCAATATCCTGCAGTTGCTGAAATTGCCCGACGGTACCATCAAGGTGCTGGTCGAGGGCAACAAACGCGCGAAGGTATTGAGCTATCTGGGGAACGAAGAGTATTTCCAGGCCCAGGTAAGCCTGCTGGAAGAAGAGACCAGCGGCATGGATGAGCGAGAGGGCGAAGTCCTCATGCGTTCGGTGCTGGCCCAGTTCGATCAGTACGTCAAACTGAGCAAGAAAGTGCCGCCTGAGATCCTCTCGTCGTTGTCCAGTATCGAGGAGCCTGGCCGGCTGGCGGATACCATCGCCGCACACATGTCTCTGAAGGTCGAGGAGAAGCAAAAGATCCTCGAGATGAGCAGCCTACGCGAACGTCTCGAGCATCTCATCGGCCTGATGGAGGCAGAGATCGACCTGTTGCAGGTGGAGAAGCGCATCCGTGGCCGCGTCAAACGGCAGATGGAGAAGAGCCAGCGCGAGTATTACCTCAACGAACAGATGAAGGCGATCCAGAAAGAGCTCGGTGATATCGAAGAGGGACACAGTGAACTGGATGAGTTGGCTCGCAAGATCGAAGAGGCCGGCATGTCCAAGGAGGCCCGTGAGAAGGCCGAGAGCGAGCTGAACAAGCTGCGCATGATGTCGCCCATGTCGGCCGAGGCCACGGTGATACGCAACTACATCGAATGGATGGTCAGCGTGCCGTGGAAGAAGCGCAGCAAGGTGCGCCATGACCTGGCCCGAGCCGAGGCGGTGCTGGAAGCCGATCACTATGGTCTGGAGAAGGTCAAGGAACGTATCCTGGAGTATCTCGCCGTGCAACAGCGCGCGCGCAAGGTGAAGGGACCCATCCTTTGCCTGGTCGGGCCGCCTGGTGTGGGCAAGACCTCGCTGGGTAAATCCATCGCCCGGGCAACGAATCGTAAGTTCGTTCGCATGGCCTTGGGTGGCGTGCGCGACGAGGCCGAGATTCGTGGCCATCGCCGGACCTACATCGGCGCCATGCCCGGTAAGATCATCCAGAACCTGGCCAAAGTGGGCACACGAAATCCGCTTTTCCTGCTCGACGAGCTGGACAAGATGTCCATGGATTTTCGTGGTGACCCGGCGTCGGCCCTGCTGGAGGTCTTGGATCCGGAGCAGAACAACAGCTTCAACGACCATTACCTCGAGGTGGATTACGATCTCTCCGATGTGATGTTCGTCGCCACGGCCAACACCATGAACATTCCGGGGCCGCTGCTCGACCGCATGGAGGTGATCCGTCTCTCCGGCTATACCGAGGACGAAAAGGTGAATATTGCAGAGCGTTACCTGGTGCCCAAGCAGATCAAGGCCAACGGACTGAAGGACACAGAGATCCATATCAGCGAGACGGCCCTGCGCGATATCGTTCGCTACTACACCCGCGAGGCGGGCGTGCGAAACCTGGAGCGCGAGATCTCCAAGATTTGCCGTAAGGTGGTGAAGCAGATCCTGCTGGACCCGAAGTCCAAAAAGGTCAATGTCACGGCACGAAATCTGGAGAAATTCCTTGGTGTTCGTCGCTTCCGCTTCGGATCGGCGGAAGAGGAGGATCGTCTGGGTCAGGTGACCGGTTTGGCATGGACCGAAGTGGGTGGCGAACTGCTGACCATCGAGGCCGTGGTGATGCCGGGTACCGGTAAGCATGTCATCACCGGTCAGCTGGGTGATGTGATGAAGGAGTCCATCCAGGCCGCGATAAGTGTGGTGCGTACTCGTGCTGCCAGCCTGGGGCTGAGTCCGAACTTCTACACCGAGAAGGATATTCACATCCACGTGCCTGAGGGCGCCGTACCGAAGGATGGACCCAGTGCCGGTATCGGCATGTGTACGGCCCTGGTGTCGGCGCTGACGGGCATTCCGGTGCGGGCGGATGTCGCCATGACGGGTGAGATCACCCTGCGTGGTGAGGTGCTCCCCATCGGTGGTCTCAAAGAGAAGCTTTTGGCGGCCCACCGGGGTGGTATAAAGACGGTGCTGATTCCCGAGGAGAATACCCGCGATCTGGCGGATATCCCGAAGAACATCAAGCAGAGCCTGGACATCCGCCCAGTGCGGTGGATCGACGAAGTCCTCGAAGTGGCACTGCAGCACATGCCCGAGCCACTACCGGAAGGGACAGATGATGCCAAATCGGCTGGCAAGGGAAAATCCTCCAAGGAGAACTCTCTGCACACCCATTAATTCAAGCCCTTACCACGACTTGAGCTAAACCCAACCCCCTGTCGAGCGGGCCTGCAGGCCTTGCCCGGCGGGGGGTTGTTACGTCTGGCGGCTTGACGAGGATGGGCACGATTGGTATAAAACATCGCGAATTTCAACGACCAGCCGTCCGTCTCCCGGGCGGTTTTTTTGCGGGGCCACCCGCGATCCAAAATAATCAACAGAAGGGGTGAATTTGTGAATAAATCAGAACTGGTTGACGCGGTTGCCGAAAGCGCAGACATTTCCAAGGCGGCCGCCAGCCGTGCCGTGGATGCAATGATTTCCACCATCACCACTGCCTTGCAGAACGGTGATCAGGTTTCCCTGGTCGGCTTCGGCACGTTCCTCGTCAAGGACCGCGCAGCACGTACTGGGCGCAACCCTCGCACGGGTGAGAGCATCGAGATCCCCGCTGCAAAAAATCCTGTTTTCAAGGCTGGTAAAGCACTCAAGGATGCCGTAAACTAGCGCGCCTTTCCTGGGGTGCTTAGCTCAGTTGGGAGAGCGTCGCCCTTACAAGGCGAATGTCGGGGGTTCAAGTCCCTCAGCACCCACCAGCAGGTTTTTAGGAGTGGTAGTTCAGTTGGTTAGAATACCGGCCTGTCACGCCGGGGGTCGCGGGTTCGAGTCCCGTCCACTCCGCCATAACTGTGAAAGGCGTTCCTGATTCGTCAGGGACGCCTTTCTTTTTACCATCGATTTAATCAACACAGACACGATGCCATGTTGAACTTCATACGCGAGCGCGCGCAGGGCTGGATCGCCTGGGTCATCGTCGGCCTCCTCATCATTCCTTTTGCCCTCTGGGGCATCAACGAATATTTTGGCAACGGCGGCAAGTTGGTTGCCGCGACCGTCAATGGCGTGGAGATCGATCAGCAGACATTCCAACGCGCCTTCTATGATCGACGCAGCCAGATGCAGGAGATGCTGGGCAAGCAATACGATGCGCGCATCTTCGACCCCCAGCTGCGCAAGCGCGTCATCGACGAACTCATCGAGCAGGAGTTGCTGCTGCAGAATGCCAAAGAGATGGGTTATCGCATTTCCGATCAGGGCATCGTGGCGACACTGCAATCCATCGAAGCCTTTCAGGAAAACGGCGTCTATTCCCCCGAGCTAGCACGCCAGGTGCTGCAGTCGCAGGGTATGTCTCCAGCAGCCTTCGAGCAGCGCGTTCGGCGCGCCCTGTTGGCCAGCCAGTTGCCCTCTGGCATCTCCGCGAGTGAGTTCGTCTCCGGAGTCGAGCTGAACCAATTGATCCGCCTGCAGGACCAAAAGCGTGAGGCCCATTTCCTCCGGCTGCCATTGAAGCGATTCGAAGACCCGGCAGACGCCAGCGAGGATGCCGTCGCGCGCTACTATGAGGACCATCGCGATCGCTTCATGACACCCGAGGCGGTGAAGGTGGAATATGTCGAATTGAAGGCCGACGCCCTGGGCCTGGATGAAACCCCCAGTGACGAAGTGCTACGCGAGTACTATCAGTCCCACAGTTCGCAATATGTGGTGCCGGAAGAGCGCCACGTGCGGCACATCCTCATCGGTCTGCCGGAGGGTGCCGGCGAGGCCGAGGTGGCGGCGGCGCGCAAGAAGGCCGAGGAACTGCGTCAGCGCATCGAGCAGGGCGAGTCTTTCGAGGCCCTGGCCAAGGCCTATTCACAGGATCCGGGTTCGGCCGAGCAGGGTGGTGATCTGGGTTTCATCGGTCGGGGCATGATGGAACCCGATTTCGAACAGGCGGCCTTCTCCCTCGAACCGGGCCAGGTGAGCGAGCCGGTGTTGACCTCCTATGGCTTCCATATCATCCGTGTGGACGAGGTGCGACCGCAACAGGCCAAACCCTTCGAGGCAGTTCGCGACGCGGTCTTGCAGGCCTATCGTCAGGAGGTCGCAGAGCGGCGGTACTACGAATTGGCCGACAAGTTGACCAACTTGGCCTATGAGTCACCAGACTCCCTCGAGGACGTGGCGAAGGCGTTGGATCTGCCCCTGCAGGAAAGCCCCTTCTTCAGCCGTGAGTCGGGCAAAGGTATCTTTGCCGACCCTCGGGTGGTGGCGGCGGCCTTCAGTGACGAGGTCCTGCGCCAGGGCTTCAACAGCGAGCCCATCGAGTTGGGGGAGAATCACGTGGTCGTCCTGCGCCTGAAGGCGCATCGCGAGGCCGCCCCCCGTCCGCTGGAAGAGGTCGCCGATGAGATTCGGCAGATCATCCTGCAGGAAAAGGCACGTGAGCGGGCGAGGGTGGAAGCGGAGAAATGGCTCGAACGCCTGCGTGCTGGCGAGGACCGTGCGGCACTGGCCAAGGAACTGGGTGTCGACTGGAAACCGACCGGCAGTATCGGTCGGCGTGCGCCCGGCCTGGATCCGGCCATCGCCAATGCGCTGTTCCGCCTGCCGCGCCCCGCCGAGGGAAGCGCCAGCTATGGCATGGCGGAGTTGCAGGCCGGCGACATCGCCCTGATCGCCCTGGAGCGTGTGACCGACGGTGACCCCGACAGCTACGACGAGGCGAAGCGCGAGAACCTGCGTCGGCAGTTGGAAGAGCTGCGTGGCAACGAGATGAGCCGGGCCTTGGTCGAGTCCCTCAAGGCCAAGGCCAAGATCCACGTCTTCATCGACGAATCCTGAGTCGACGGCGCGCGGCGTCGGCTAGGCCGGCCCGGCGCCGGCCCACCCGGCCGCGTCGCTGCTCGGCGACCCTGGTCACCCACAAGGCCCTCTGATGAAACTCAAGCTCCACTGGCAGATCGTCATCGCCCTGGCCCTCGCGGTCATCGCCGGCACACTCACCGGCACCGAAGGCAGTCTGCTCGGCTTGGTCTTCTACGACGCCTATGCCTTCGTCGGCACCCTGTTTCTGAATGCGTTGAAGATGCTCATCGTGCCTCTGATCGCATCTTCCATCGTCGTCGGCATTGCCGGCATGGGCACGAGCGGTGCCCTCGGCCGCTTGGGCGGCAAGACCCTGGCCTACTATCTGATGACCAGCCTGCTGGCCATCCTCATCGGCCTGATCCTGGTCAACGCCATCAGCCCTGGGGTGATCGACGGTGAGCCGGTGCGTGACATGATCGGGCTCACTGCCGATACCAGTGCCCTGGAGGAGAAGGTCGCGGGTCGTGGTGCCGGTGATGTGGCGGAGGTCTTCCTGCGCATGGTGCCGACCAACATCGTCGCCGCGGCGGCCGAGGGACAGATGCTGGGGCTGATCTTCTTCAGCCTGCTCTTCGGCTACTTCATGACCCGCATCGGCGCTGGCCCACGCGAGACGCTGCGGAGCTTCTGGCAGGGGGTGTACGAGGTGATGATGCTGATCACCGACTGGGTGATGAAGTTCGCCCCCATCGGTGTCTTCGCCCTGGTGGCCAAGGTGGTGGCGAGTACCGGTTTCGAGGCCTTCCGCCCCCTGGCCCTGTTCTTCCTGACCGTGGTGCTGGCCCTCGCCGTGCATATGTTCATCGTCATGCCGTTGCTGCTGCGCATGTTGGCCGGGGTGAATCCCATGCACCACTTCCGCGCCATGCTGCCGGCCCTGCTGACCGCCTTTTCGACCAGTTCGTCGTCGGCCACCCTGCCCTTGACGCTGGAATGCGTGGAGAAGAATGCTGGGGTCTCCAACCGTACCTCCAGTTTCGTCCTGCCCCTCGGTGCGACGGTCAACATGGACGGCACGGCGCTGTATGAATGCGTGGCGGCCATGTTCATCGCCCAGGCCTATGGCATCGAATTGAGTCTTGCCACGCAGTTCACCATCGTCATGGTGGCCTTGCTCACTTCCATCGGTGTCGCCGGCATACCGGCCGCCAGCCTGGTGGCCATTTCCATCATCCTTGCCAGCATCGGTCTGCCGGCGGAGGCCATCGGCCTGATCCTCGCCGTCG
>JANTGX010000117.1 GCA_024762755.1 Gammaproteobacteria bacterium | reverse complement strand
CATGTCGACGGTAAATGGCGCCAGCCCAAGGGCATCGTACAGGACGCCGTGGTGCGCGGCCTGGCCATCAAGAAGCAGAACCCGGAAGACCTCCGTCACTGGCTGGACGACGCCTTTGCGACGTATCGAACACGCCTGCAGCGGTTCGCCCTGCTGGGTCGGAGCATCGTCATGGCGGCGCCCTTGTTGGGCCTCCTCGGGACGGTGGTGGGTATGATCGAGACCTTCGATTCGCTGACGGACATGAGTCTGTTCTCCCAGTCCGGGGGTATCGCGGGTGGAATCTCCCAGGCCTTGGTGACCACCCAACTGGGCCTGGCCATCGCCATTCCCGGGCTATTCATGCTGCGATTCATCGAGCGTCGTCAGCAGCGCATAGAGATGGACCTGGCGCAGCTCAAAGACATTCTCTGCGCTAGCGACATCTCGCTGCCGGCAGGGGCTAGCGCAGGACATACCGCATGAGATACCGCGAACGCGAAAACACCGAGCAGGCCATCGACATCTCACCCCTGATCGACATGGTGTTCATCCTTTTGATCTTCTTCATGGTCAGTGCCACCTTCGTCAAGGATATGGATCTCGATATCCAGCGCCCCAAGGCGAGCAGCAGCACGCCGTCATCGACCAAGGCCATTCGTGTCTATATCGACAACAGCGGTGACACCTTTCTCGACGGCCAGCCGGTCCGCACCTGGGTGATCCAGTCACGCCTGCGCGATCGGCTGCGCCAGTCGACCAATGTCTCGGTGCTGGTGGTGACCGACGACCGCGTGCCGGCGAGCAGACTCATCGAGGTCGTCGATCAGTGCCGCCTGGCCGGGGCGCAGGATGTCGGAGTGGTCACCGAGCAGGAGGCCGGGGCTTGAACTCGCTGCCGTGCATGCCGCCGTCGTCGATCATCGCCAAGGACAGCCTGCGTCTGCACCTCGGTGGTCTGCTATGGATGTTGCTGGGCGCCTCGTCCATCTTTCTCTCGTTACTCTTCATCAACCGGGATGCGGTGCCCAGCGTGGCAGGCGAACAGGCCCGCAGTACGACCTTCGAGGTAAAAACGCCGGCCAAGCCAAAGCCGAAAAAAGTGGTGAAGAAGCAGCACCGGCGCAAGACTCGGCAGGCAGTGGACCCCGTGCCCATGATCGATCTGGACACGGCCCTGTCGGGCATCGACTTCGGGCTGCCGGCATTTTCACTCGACGATGTGGATGCCGTGGATCGATCACTGCTCGGCGACACGCGCAATGTGGTGATGACCAGTGACATGGTGGATGTGGCACCGCAGGTGAGCAAACGCGCGCCCCTGGAGTATCCGGTGCGGGCCAAGAACAAGGAGATCGAGGGCTATGTGGTCCTCAGCCTGCTCATCGGTGCCGATGGCAAAGTCGAGACGGTGAAGGTGATCGAGGCCTCGCCGCCCGATGTGTTCGAGACTGCCGCCGTGCGTGCGGTACGAAAATGGGTCTTCCAGCCGGCTCGCTATGAGGGAAAGGCGGTGGAGACCTGGGCCAACCAAACCATCCGTTTCGACCTGGGCTGAGATCATGCTGCGGTTTACGACGAATACCCACCGGTTGGGGCGAGGCCTAGGCGTTCTCGTCTTGCTCTCTCTTTTCAATCTCCACGCCGGTGTTGCCGGAGAGAGGGAGAAGAAGGTCGATTATCTGGGCCTGGCCGGGCTCTTGATCCAGGATGGCAAGGTCGAGCGTGCCGACATGGCCCTGGCCAGCGTCGATGTCGCAGCGGCGGACCTCGACCGCAAACGATATTTCACCCTGCGCGGCTTGGTCGACCTCAAGCTGCAGCGTTATCCCGATGCCATCGAACACCTGCACGCGGCGCAGAAGGCCGGTCAGGACAAGCCCATCCTGTATGTCTATCTGGCCCAGTCCTGGTACGGCCTGGGAGAGTATGCCAAGGCACTGGCGGCCATCGACGCGGCCGGGGCGACGGGGTCCAGCCTGCCCGGCGTGGTGCTGCTGGCGGCGCAATGCCATTGGGCCGTTGGAGACCACGCCGCTGCCTGGGACACGCTCAACGAGGGTGCCGGCCGGTTTCCCAGCGATCCGGCCTTTCCCCGCCAACAGGTGTTTCGCCTGATTCAACTCGGCCTCTATCAACAGGCGGTGGTGGTGGGCAGGGACTATCTGCAGCGCTTCGACGTCGATGCCCACGACCATGTGGCCATCGGCAGTGCCATGCGCCAAGCCGGCCAGGCACAGACGGCATTGAGCATCCTCGAGCCGGCCCGTCTGCGCTTTCCCAACGAGGTCAAGGCGGTGATCGCCCTCGCCCGTACCTATGTGGATCTCGGTCGTCTGAACGTCGCCGCGGATTTGATGGAACAGGCCGCGGCGATGGATCCGCAGTACTTGATCGATGCCGCCGAATTGCACCGCCGAGCCGGACATACCCTGCGGGCACTGTATCTCAACAGTCAGGTCCGGGATCAGAAGAAGAAACTCAAACAACGTCTGGCCCTGCTGCTCGAAGACGCGGACTACAGTCGTGCCGCCGGCATGCAGGAGGATCTGTTCCGTGCCGGGCTGTTGGCAGACGAAGATATTCGCTACGCCCTGGCCTATGCGGCCTTCAAGGCGGGCGAATTCGCGCGGGCCGAGGCACAGCTCGCGACATTGAAAAAGGCCGCGTTGTTCAAGAAGGCCACGGCATTGCGCAAGGCAATGGGAACCTGTCGCGATGAAGCCTGGCGTTGCCTGTAGTCCGCTTTGATCCTGCGGCCAGCGGCCGTCCCACCCGTCGTCGAGTTTTATCTATGCGTCTCCTTTCGCTGCTGATCTTTTGCGCCTTGTTGGCAAATCCCTTGTCGGTCGTCGTCGCCTCCGTGGGCGAGATGGCGCGCGTGCATGTCTATGTCTTCAAGCAGGGTGCACCGGTGAGCGGCATCGAGCTCATCGAAGGAGAGCGTACCCATGCCTACAGCGACGGCAACGGCGCCATGCACGTACGCCTCACAAGCGGGGCACACCGCCTCGCCCTGCGCTGGGGGAATGCGCAACTCGCCACACTGGATCTTTCCCTGGTGGCCGGCGAGAGTGTGCAGGTGATCGCCGATCTGCCCGCAGAAAAGGGCGGTGTGAAGATCTCATTACAGCGTTCCAACAAGGCCGCGCCCGCACTGCGCGCTGCCGATACCGAGAACGCTCCACCGAGCACGGTTGAAGATTCCGCACAGGCCGGCAAGAGCGCAGAGATTTGTGGGCGGGTGACCTCACTGGAGGGGGGCAATGCCGTACCGGGGGCACAGCTCTATATCAGTGGTATGAGCGGTGCGGTGCGCACCGACGAAGACGGCCGGTTCTGCATCCGTCTGGCGCCGGGTCTCTATTCCATGTCGGTGGTCCACGGGGATTTCAGTACCCAGGTCTTCGATGAATTCGCCCTGGCCGAGAATCAGGTGATGGAAAAGGATGTTGCGCTGACGCCCACCGGTCTGGAGTTGGAGGAATACGTGGTCACCGCGCCAGATCTCGAAGGCAGTTTTGCCGCCCTGGCCGATGAGCAGCGCAATACCTCGGCGGTGGTGGACGTCATCGGTGCCGAACAGATGTCCAATGCGGGTGACAGTGATGCCGCCAGTGCCCTCAAGCGTGTCACCGGCTTGACGGTGATCGGTGGTAAGTATGTGTATGTGCGTGGCTTGGGTGATCGCTATTCCAGCACCACCCTCAACGGTGCCGGCCTGCCCAGCCCCGATCCGACGCGTCGCGTGGTACCGCTGGACCTGTTCCCCACCGGCGTTCTGGGCAGCGTCGCCATCCAGAAGACCTATTCGCCAGACATGCCGGGGGAATTCGGTGGCGGCACGGTGCAACTGCGCACGCGTGGTCTGCCGGAAGAGAGATTTCGCAAGATCACGCTATCTCTCCAGGGCAACACTCAGACCACCTTCAAGAAGGGGCTCGCCTATGATGGTGGTGGTCTGGATTTTCTCGGTATCGACGATGGGACACGGGCCATGCCGAAGACCCTCGACCGCCTCACCAACGGTGGGCGCAAGTTGCTCACGGGGTTGAGCCCGGCCGAGGTGGAAGCGGCGGGTGAGTCGCTGCCGGTGAAATATGCCACCTATCCGAAGACCTTGCCACCGGACGCCGGCATCAAGTTGAGCGCCGGTGACCGCTTCGAGTCCTACGGGGCCAATTCGGGTTGGGGATATCTGTTTTCTTTCCAGTACAAAAACGAGTGGGAACTGCGCGACGAATACAGCGCCAACTTCGGCCTCAGTGGTCGGGGCGATCTGGTGACCTTCGATCAGATAAACAAGCAAATAACCGAGAACGAGATCGACCTGGGCGGAATGCTCCACCTGGGATTGGAGCTGGGCAACGACCACAGCCTAGAATCGACAACCCTGTTGTCACGACAGACCACCAATACCGTCGAACAAAAACTGGCCTACTATTCGGAAAACGATATCCATGCCCGAGATACCACGCTGGAATGGGTGGAAACGCAGATGTTGCTGCAACAATTTCAGGGCAGGCACGACTACCCGCGTCTGCACGATCTCGGCATGGATTGGCAGGCGACCGTCTCCAATGCCAGCCGCTACGAACCGGACACGCGATTCTATCGCTATGAACGCCTTGAAGACGGCACGTACGCCTTCTCCACCGAGGGTCAGTCCAATGAGACCAGCTTCGAGAGGCTCGATGACCTCAATCTGGGTTTCAATCTGAACTTCGCGCTTCCCTTCTATGACCTGCTGGGTTCTACCACTACCTTCAAGTTCGGCCTTTTGCAGCAAGCCAAGGATCGGGATTCGGAATTTTCCCGGTTTCGTTTTCTCACCGATTTCTCGCGCAACAACCTGAGCCTCGATGACCTGCGCGCCCCTTCACCGGACCAGATCCTAAACCCTGCACACATAGGCCCCGATGGCTACCAACTGCGCAATACCACCCTGCCAACGGACAATTACACGGCAACGCAGAGGCTCAGTGCCCAATATCTCAAACTGGATGTGGATTACGAGCGCATCAAGAGCATGCTCGGTGTGCGTGTGGAGCATTCCAGGCAGAGCGTCGAAACCTTCAAGCTGACCGACCCCAGCCAGGCCATAGTTGCCGAGTTGGATACCACAGATCTCTTGCCAGCATTCTCCTTCACCTGGTTGGCGACGGAAGAGTTACAGTTCCGCGCCGCCTGGAGCAAGACACTCAACCGGCCGGACTTCAAAGAATTGTCGGAAGCCCCCTATATCGATCCAGAGACGCGTCGTGTAGTGATCGGTAATCCAAATCTCCAGCGGGCCCTCATCACCAATTACGACCTGCGTGCCGAATGGTATCTGACCCGTTTCGAGACCGTGTCCATGGCGCTGTTCTACAAGCACTTCGATCAGCCCATCGAGCAAGTCATCCGCCTTGGCGCCGGCGGTATCCTGACCTTCGACAACGCCGAATCGGCGCAGAACTACGGTGTTGAATTCCAGGGCCGGGCCTGGTTGTCCCGTCTGTTCGGGCGTTCGCTGTCGCGCTACTACGTCGAAGGCAACCTGTCGCTCATCCAGTCCACGGTGCAATTGGGTGATGCCGGCGCGCAGCAGACCCATCGGGAACGACCCCTGCAGGGCCAGTCACCCTGGGTGGTCAATATGACCCTGGGTTATGAGAATCTGCTCACCAACACCAAGGCGGCCCTGCTCTTCAACATGGCCGGCGAGCGCATTACCAGTGTCGGTGTAAAAGGCATGCCGGACGCCTATGAGCAGCCCACTCCGCAGCTCGATTTTGTCCTCAGTCATCGTTTCTACGAAGGCTGCGACGGCGAAAAGGCCTCGTTCAAATTCCGCATCAAAAATATACTCGATCCAGAGTACAAAACCCTGCGCGGATCCGAGGTGGAGAGGCAGACGAAAAAAGGAACCAGCTTCAAGGTTTCGCTCTCATACAAGTTCCGCTGAGGGTCGAACAACCGCTTTCCAAATGCCTTCGATTAACCTCTTCATGCATCGGCATGGGAATTGATCGGCATATTCTCGAAATTCGACACAGAAGTTCGTTGAATCCGAATCTGTGCAAATTACGGTCACCGGCAGAGCCGTCATTCAACTGCAACAATACTGTCAATTAAATTAAACATGCTCTTGCTAGAGTGCGCGGCGTTAAATCCAGTCTGTGTATCTCATGGGAGTATGTTATGAAATTTAGAAAGAATATCCTGGCACTTTCCATCGCCGCCGTGGCGACGGGCCTGAGTGCCTGTGGTGGTGGCGGTGGCTCGACACCCGCCAGCACCACAAATCCGACAGCCACCGCCATCGACGCCTACAAGGTCACAGATTGGTTCAACGCCGGTTCTAACAACCGACTCATCGATCCTGCGCTCGAAGCCACCGGGATGCCTGGCAGTGCATCGCCAGATCTGCAGGATGCCGCCTATACGTTTACAGCCAGCTCGCCGGACATGCAGGACCCCAGCTACAGCATCGATCTGGGTGGCAATTTCGTCGCCACCGACTACATCGGCGCCTACCCGCAGGACACGACGGACAACTGGACCGCTGGCTGGACCGTCTGGCTGAACGGCAACGACACCGTGTGGGAACCGGCCACCGGCGTCACGCCGACCGCCGACGCCACCTGCCCGGCGGGCACGAGCTACGTCAGCGCGCAGAGCCTGCCCGCCAGCGTCGGCGGCGGCCAGATGGACCTGTGCCAGCTGGACG
>JANTGX010000116.1 GCA_024762755.1 Gammaproteobacteria bacterium | reverse complement strand
TCGGGGGTGATCATGCCGCGCAGTAGGGAGACACTGAACCCCGAGGCCACCATCACCGCCAGGGAGGCCAAGCCCATGCCGAGGCCGTTGGTGGCGGTTCCGGTGACAGCGAGCAGGGGGCACAGGGCCAGCAGCTGTGCGAGGACGACGTTGTTATCCCACAACCCGTCGCGGCCTATGCGGCGGTAGCTAAGACTCATCGTGTTTTTTCTCCGGCTTCTTGTCGCTGGTTATGGCGAGTAGTTCTGCGCGATGGCTGCGGAAGAACTCCAACCCTTCTTTGATCGCCTTGACCACCGCTCGCGGGGTGATGGTTGCACCGCTGAACTGGTCGAAGCGGCCGCCGTCTTTCTTCACCGCCCAGTCCTTGAGTGGTGTGTTATCCAGCGACAGGCCGTTGAAACCGAAGATCCAGTCGCTTTTCTTCTCTTCGATCTTGTCGCCCAGTCCGGGTGTCTCGGCATGGGAGAGGACACGTACGCCGAGAATTTTTCCAGTGGCATCCACGCCCATGATCAGTTCGATGGTGCCACTGTAGCCTTTGCCCTCGATGGGGATGGCGACGGCGGTGACACGGCCGTCTTTAATCGCGCGGTAGACGGACACCGGTCGGCCGTTGTCATCGAGGGTGATCTGGTCGTCGATTAGGTCGTTGTCGTGCAGCGCGTCGGGGATCACCTGGCTCAGCGAGGCGCTGACGTCCTCGGCATGGCGCTCGGCGATGGCGTCGCGGGTGCTGATGTCGCCCAGCGCGAGCAGGGCCGCGGCGAGGGTGGCGAACCCGCCCAGCAGCGCGGCCTGGTAACCGATGCGCTTGCGGTAGCTGGGGACGGCGACTTCACCCATTGCCACCCTCCTGGGTTTCGGCGTAGCTGATGGGCTGCCCCTTGCGGGTACGGCCGTAGATGCGCGGCCGCAGGTAGTGGTCGATCAACGGCGTCAGGCCGTTGGCCAGCATCACGGCGAAGGCAACGCCTTCGGGGAAGGAGGCCCAGGTACGGATCACGTACACCAGTAGCCCCAGTAGGGCACCGAACAGCAACTGCCCACGCACCGTCACCGGCGAGGTCACCGGGTCCGTGGCGATGAAGAAGGCACCCAGCAGGGCGCCGCCGGAGAGTACGTGGTAGAGCGCATTGGGATAGTGTGCGGGATCGATGAGATTGAACAGGGTGGCGCACAGTGCCAGGCTGCCGAGCATGGCCAGCGGGATGTGCCAGCTGATGATGCGCATGGCCAGCAGGAACAAGCCGCCGCCGAGCAGCAGCAGGGCCGAGGTCTCGCCCAGGCTGCCGGGTACCGTACCGACCAGCAGTCCGATGGGGTCGTAGCTGCCGGCGAGGGCACCGGCCAGGTCCGCGTTGCGTCCCAACTCGGTTTTCACGTGGCCGAGAATCGAGGCGCTACTCATGCTGTCGATATCCAGTCCGCCACCGAAGGTGATGGCAAGAGCAGAGAGGAAATCCGGTGCCTCGGCGGAAAACAACGGTTTGGGCGATACCCAGGTGGTCATCTCCAGGGGAAAGGAAATGAGCAGTACCACCCGCGCCACCATGGCCGGGTTGAACAGGTTTTGGCCGAGGCCGCCGAACACCTGTTTGCCGATCAAGATGGCAACGATGCCGCCGACCACGCCGATCCACCAGGGTGCCCAGGGTGGTAGGGTCATGGCCAGCAGCCAGGCAGTGAGTAGCGCCGAGCCATCGAGGACGAAGGGGCGAATCGGCTTGCCGGCGATGCGCAGGCAGACGGCCTCGGTGGCCACGGCGGCGCCGATGGTGGACAGCCACAGAAACAGCGCCGGCCAGCCAAACTGATAGAAACCAAAGGCGGTGGCCGGCAACAGGGCCAGCATCACCAGCATCATGGTACGGGCGATGCTGGATTTCTCATGAGTAAAGGGGCCCGCCCTGAGATCGCCCTGACTCATGTGCCCACCTGGGGTTCGGCGAGCTTGTTGACGGGCGCGTCGGTCGGCTCAGTGGCTGCGTCGTCGGCCTCGGCCGCCTGCGCCGCCTCGGCCTCGCGGGCCTTCTTCGCCGCCATCTCCGCCTTGCGTTTGGCCATCGCCTCGCGTTTGGCGGCGGCCAGGCGCTCCATGCGCTCGGCGCGGGCGGCGGCCAGGCGTTTGGTCTCTTCCTGCTTGTGCTTGGCCCGCTGCTGTTCCACCAACGCGCCCTTGGCGTAATTGAAATACTGCACCAGGGGAATATGTGCCGGGCAGACATAGGAGCAGGAACCGCAGGAAACGCAATCCATCAGACCGAAGTCCGCCGCGCCCTGCAGATCGGCATTGCGCGCGCGGTTGGCCATCTCCAGCGGCAGCAGGCCGCAGGGGCAGACATCGACGCAGCTGGCGCAGCGGATGCACGGCATGGTGGGCTTGCTGGCGACCTCCGCGGTGGTGAGAGCGAGGATTCCGCTGGTGCCTTTGACTACGGGTACGCGTAATTCCGGCAGGGGCTGGCCCATCATGGGACCGCCGCTGAGCAACTTGGCCGGTTCCTCACGCAGGCCACCGCAGGCCTCGATGAGCGCCTCCACAGGGGCTCCGATGGGCACCTGCAGGTTGCCGGGTTCATGGACCGCGCCGCCGCCGACAGTGACCACGCGGGAGATCAGTGGCCGGCCGAAACGGACGGCCTCGCCGATGGCACGCACCGTCGCCACATTGTGCACCACGATGCCGATGTCGGCGGTCAGGGAACGGGCCGGGGTTTCCTTTCCGGTGAGGGTCTGCACCAGATGCTTTTCGGAGCCCATGGGATAACGCACCGGCACGGCGACGATGGTGATCTCGTCGAAGGCCCGGGCCGCCTCAGTCATGGCGGCAATGGCCTCCGGCTTGTTGTTCTCGATGGCCACCAGGGCTTTGTTCACTTGCAGGCCGTGCAGGGTAATGCGGATACCGTCGATGATCTCGTGCGCCCGCTCGCGCATCAGGCGGTCGTCACAGGTCAGGTACGGTTCACACTCGGCGGCGTTGATGACCAGGGTGTGCAGTTCGAAGCGCTCGCGCAGGCCGAGCTTCACCGCGGAGGGGAAAGTGGCGCCGCCCATGCCGACGATGCCGGCGGCGGCGACGCGTTCGGCGATGTCGTCCGGTTCCAGGTGCAGGGGCGTGGCCTGCGGGTCGAGGTCGATCCAGCGGTCCTCGCCGTCCGGTTCCAGGGTGATAGTTCGCACTGGTAGGCCAGAGGCGTGGGGTGCCGGGAATTTGCCGATGGACTTGATGACACCGGAGGTGGGGGCATGCACTGGGGCGGAGATCAGACCCTGGCTGGTGGCCAGCAGCTGGCCCTTGAGCACGCGGTCGCCGCGGCGCACCTCGGGCTGCGCCGGTGCGCCGATGTGTTGTTGCAGGGGGATGCGCAGCAGGGCCGGCATCGGCAGCTCGCGGATCGGCTGGCCGCAGGTGTCCTGCTTGCGCCCCTCCGGATGCACGCCGCCGCGGATGCGGAACAGTTTGAATGCGCTCGACCTCATTAGCTGTTCGCTCATGCCGCAACGGACGGTTTCGGCCAATACCAATTCTGCAGAGTCTGAGGAATGGGGTGCATCTCCACGCATTCGGTAGGGCAGGCGTCCACGCACTTTTCGCAACCGGTGCAGGCATCGCCGATGACGGCATGGATCTGCTTGGAACTGCCAATGATGGCATCCGTGGGGCAGCGTTTGAAACAGCGAGTGCAGCCGATACACAGGTCTTCCCGGACATAGGCGATCATGGGCTGTTTTTCTTCCAGGGCGGAGAGATCGGCGGTGACGCCCAGTTTGTCCGCCAGCTCCAGGGCCAGCGACTGGCCGCCCGGCGGGCACAGGGTAACAGGGGCCTCGCCGGCCACCAGCGCCGTGGCGGCGGGCGAGCAGCCGGGATAGCCGCATTGACCGCACTGGCTGCCGGGCAGCATCTCCTCGATCTCCGCTTCGAGGGGATTCCCCTCTACCTTGAGATAGCGTGCGGCATAGCCCAAGACAGTACCCAGTGTGAGGCCTAGAACGGAGAGACTGGCGACGGCAGCGAGCATGTTGTGATCCTCTTATTTCCTTGAAACGGTCAATCCAAGGTGACTCAATGGGTGGTGAGACCGGCGAATCCCATGAAGGCCAAGGACAGCAGTCCGGCGACGACGAATCCGATAGGCGCCCCGGCGAAGGCCGCAGGGACCTGCGCCAAGGCGAGTCGTGCCCGCAGGCCAGCGAAGATCACCATCACCAGGGTGAAACCGAGTGCGGAGCCGAAGCCGTACAGCATGCTGTCGAGAAAGCCGTGGTCCTCTTGGATGTTGAGCAGGGCCACGCCGAGCACTGCGCAGTTGGTGGTGATGAGGGGCAGGAAGATGCCCAACACCTGATACAGGGCCGGGGAAAACTTGCGCACCACCATCTCAGTGAACTGCACCACGGCGGCGATCACCAGGATGAAGGTGAGGATGCGCAGGAATTCCACGTGCAACGGCTGCAGCACGAAGTGCTCCAGTAGCCAACTGGCCACCGCGGCCAGGGTCAGCACGAAGGTCGTGGCCAGACCCATGCCGACGGCCGAATCGAGCTTGTTGGACACGCCCATGAAGGGGCAGAGTCCGAGAAATTTCACCAGCACGACGTTGTTCACCAAGGCTGTGCTGAGCAGAATGAGCAGATAGTCGGTCATCGAATCGCCTGACGGATAGTCCGGTTACCCATGACGTTTTGCATCATCTGTGCCAGTGGGCAGCACCAATGCGGTGCAGCCAAGCTTCTTGGCCTGTGTGCTGTGCGTGGTTTGCTTGAGAGCGAAAATCGTGTTTGTAACCGGACAAAATCAAGCGAAAGGCTTGCCGTCTTGTAGGAAATGCTACAGACTGCAGCACCATAAGACCTTCCAAAAGACATTAAATGGCCAAGTGTCATTCATTGGTATGTTATTTGCATGCGTTCAATCTGTTGTGTTCGTTTACGGTGAATTTGTCGTATGGCTCGTCAGGAATCACACAAAGAAAAAATGGCCGAGGCCCTTGGTGAGTTTTTCGCCGCGCCACCTTCCGGCGTCTCCCTGGATCTCCTCGAGGCCTTTGGTCGTATCGTGCAGACAGACGATGGGATACTGCCGCCCCGAGTCTTCATCGAGGCGGTGGAGCAGTCGCCGGTAGCCATCTCGATCACCGATACCGAGGCCAATATTATCTATGCCAATAAGGCCTTTGAGCATCTGACCGGCTACGCCCAGGAAGAGCTCATCGGCAAGAATCAGTCCATTCTGTCTTATAAGGTGACGCCCATCGAGGTTTACCGGGATCTGTGGGGCAGCCTCAAGCAACAGAAGCCCTGGCAGGGCGTGCTGATCAATCGGCGCAAGGACGGCGGCCGCTACCTGGCCGATCTCATGGTGGCGCCGGTGCAGGGTGTAGGTGGCGAGACCAGCTATTATCTGGCGATGCATCGGGATGTGACCGAGATGCACGAACTGGAGCAACAGGTCCGAAATCAGAAACAGCTCATCGAGTCGGTAGTGGATGCGGCGCCGGTGGTCATCGCCCTTCTCGACAGTCGGGGCGACGTACTCTTGAAGAACAAGGCCTACGAGCAACTGGCCATCGGATATGCCGGGCGTGAACTCATCACGAGCCTGTTGCAGGAACTCAGTGACGGTGTCATTGCGACCAATCAGGACGGCCTGTTGCAGGGCAATGACTTTTTCAACAAGGAGCTGGCTCTGGATGATCGTGCTCGCGGCGGAAAACGTTGGTACACCTGCTCCGGCGCCTGGATCGAGGTGAAAGGGCTAGAGGCAGACGACTACTTCGTCGCCAACCGGTCACCCTCTCTGCTTTTGGTGTTGAACGACATCAGCCTGCAGAAACAGCAACAGGAACAGGTGCGCGCCAATGCCATGCGGGCGCTGATGGCCGAGCAGCAGCTTGCCTACGGTACGCGCGAGACTCTGTCTGGTGCCATTTTTCAATTGCAGGGACCGCTGAACATGCTTTCCGCCGCCCTCGCTATACAGCAGCGGCGCAATCAAAGTGTTGAGTATGACCCGCTCAACAATGCCCTCACCGAGGTGTTGAAGAGTGGCGAGCAGGTTATCGAGAATTTGCGTTCCGCCTTGCCCAAAGCGTCCACCGAGCCGGTGACGCCGGTGAACCTGAACGAGGTTTTGCGCGAAGTACTTGGCATGGCGACTGACCGCCTGCTCGCCGGGGGTGTGGAGATCGACCTGCATATCGCGCCGGTGCTGCCAGCGGTGCTGGGCAGGCGTTACGAATTGTGTTCCCTGGTCAAGCAGCTGCTGGACAACGCCATCGACGCCCTGGCCGAGCCGGGCTGCAGCCGCCGTGATATACGTATCACGACCCGCACGGAAGACAACGATATCGTTCTGACGATGCACGACAGCGGCCCCGGCATCGAAGAGACCCAGCATTTCAAGGTGTTCGAGCCTTTTTTCTCTGCCTGGCGGCGGAGGAAGCGAAACCATACGGGGATGGGGCTGACCATCGCCCAGGAAGTGGCAAAACAACATGGCGGGAATATTGAAATCGAACCGCAGGAAGACTATGGGCCGGGCTGTGAGGTTCGCCTAATCCTTCCATTGAAGGCGCCAAGGTACTTGGCCAACGAGATGAGCGGGTGAACAGCGTAGTGACTATAGAGACCCCAGTGACCCCTTCCAAGATTGATCGCTCGGCGCTGCTCAAGGTAGAGCTCGAGACCCTTTACAAGGTCAGCCATGTTCTGAGTCGCTCCCTCAAG
>JANTGX010000115.1 GCA_024762755.1 Gammaproteobacteria bacterium | reverse complement strand
TGGCGCGACCGCGTGATGCCGGTTGGCTGGGTGCCGAGCAGCGCTGGACGGTGAGCAGTATCGAGACCGCCCTGACCCTCGTCAGCCATGGCCTAGGTTTTGCGTGGCTCCCGCGTGAGCGCCTGCGGGGCCCGCTGCAGAGCGGCCTCCTGGCTCCCCTTCCCCTGCGCGAGGGAGGCTGTTACGCGGTGGCCCTGTATCTCATCTCCGGCCGGCCCGATGCCCAGGGTCCGGCGGCGCAGGCCCTCGCGGCCTGTCTGCGGCAGGCGGCAGAGGCCGCCGACTGACGGTCTGTCGGCGGTGGGGGCGTACCGTCGTCCTCCCGCGTGCTGGTGGCGTCCAGCTCTGGCAGTCGCCTAGTCCGTCTCGACCAGTGCATCCAGTTCGCCATCCATGTGGCGCTCTGTCAGCTCGCTGAAGCCGCCGATCCATTGGCCATCGATGGTGATCTGCGGCACCGTGCGGGCGTGGTTGGTGAGCTCTAACATCTCCTTGAGTGCGGCACGGTCGAGATCGACGCGAACCTCCTCGAAGGGTATCCCCCATTTGCTGAGCAAGGCCTTGGCCTTGTCACAGATGGGGCAGGTACCGGTGGAATAGATTTTGACGCGCGCCATACGAACTCCTCGTGTAGAAAAAGGGTGATACCGATCATCGAAGTGGCCCACACGGCCACCCGTGCGGGGTCTCCGCCTGCGCCGCCCCGATGGCGCAGTCTATTATTGATCATGCCCTGAATTTAAACGCAAAGCTGCCGATAGGATAAGCGACCACCGAAGGGCCTCATAGCCCCTGGCGTGACATCGGGACAACCACGCAAGACACACTGGAAGCCGACATGATGAAACGGGAATTGCTGGAAAAGAAACTCGCCCAGCTACGCAGCAAACAGCAGTTGATGGAGAAGGCCTGGAAGGAGGCCGGCAACCGTCAGCTCATTCAGTTCTTCGTCGACATCATGCCACGGACCCTTGGCGCCGAGCGTTGCAGTATCTTCATCCTCGATCCGGTGGACGAAAAGGCCTGGCTGCAATGCGGTACCGGCATGAGCGAAAAGGCATTGCAGGTGCCGACCAAGAACTCCATCGTCGGCCGCGTCATCTCCAGCGGCGAGTGGGTGATGGAGGACGACCTGGAGGAGCAGGTCGGCGTGCACGACGTGGTCGCGGTGAAGACCGGCTTCGTCACCCGCAACGCCCTCTGCGTGCCGGTGCATGGCGTCACCACCAAAAAGGTCGTCGGCGCCATCCAGGTCCTCAACAAACAAGGCGGCATGTTCGACGCCGCCGACCGTGAGATCCTCGAGCGCCTCGCCTTTCACCTCGAGATGAATATCGAGAACATCTACCTGCGCCAGGAACTGGCCAAGATCTCGATGGAGATGGGCAAGAAGATCCAGCTGTTGGAGAAAAAGCTGGGCATCGCCTGAATGGGCAATCCCGGCATGAGCATATGCAGTTAATGGGACAACAGCGAGATGCGGTCTTGGCGTAAGGCTCAGCCGGTCAGCTGCTGGTCGATGTGTTGCAGGATGCCAGCCAGGGGTCCACGGGTGAGCCAGTAGCCGAGCAGGGCGCCGAGGGTGTTGGCGAGCATGTCGAGGGTGTCGAAGTAGCGTACGCCGCCCCAGCCCTGGAGGAATTCGAGGGCGATGCCCAGGAGGACGAGGCCGGTCAGCCAGGCGAGGCCGGCGCGCCGGGTGGTGTAGAGCTGGCCGAACCAGCCCATGAGGCTGCCGTAGGCGAGGAGGTGTTCGAGTTTGTCGGCCAGCGGCAGTGCTATCTGTGGTGGCTCAGCGCTGAGGCTGAGCCAGACGACCGTCGCCAGCATGGCCCAGCCGAGGGCCAGCCAGAGGGGGCGCAGGCGCAGGCTCGGTGTCATGCCGGGGTGACGGGATCAGGCCTTGGCGGCCTTCTTCTTCGCCGCCTTCTTCTTCACGGTCTTTTTCTTTGCCACCTTTTTCTTGGCGGCCTTCTTCTCCACCACCCAATGACCGTCGCGGTAGTGGGCCGACCAGCCGGTGGCCTTGCCGTCCACTTCGGTCATCACGTACTGCTCCTTTTCCTTGCGCTTGAAGCGCACCACGGCCGGGTTGCCCTGGTCGTCTTCCGTGGGTGCCTCGCACAGGTAGCGGTACTTGGGATCCAGTTCCTCGCAGTGGGGGATCAGCTCCTTGACCAGCGGCGCGCGGGTCTCGCGCGAGCGGGGAAAGGCACTGGAGGCGAGGAAGATGCCGGCGGCGCCGTCGCGTAACACGAAGTAGCCGTCCGACTTCTCGCACTTCAGTTCGGGCATGTGCACCGGCTCGGCCTTGGGCGGGGCGGGCTCGCCGCTGCGCAGCAGCTTGCGGGTGTTCTTGCATTCGGGGTTGGTGCAGCCGAAGTACTTGCCGAAGCGGCCGGTCTTGAGCTGCATCTCGGCGCCGCATTTGTCGCATTCGATCACCGGACCTTCGTAGCCCTTGATGCGGAATTTTCCTTGCTCCACCTCGTAGCCGGGGCAGTCGGGGCTGTTGCCGCAGATGTGCAGTTTGCGCTGTTCGTCGATCAGGTAGCTGTCCATGGCGGTACCGCACAGTGGGCAGCGGTGCTTCTCGCGCAGGGCCTTGGCCTCGCCCTCTTCGTCGGCGTCGATGTCCACCACCTCGTCGCCCGGGATCAGGTTCATGGTGGTCTTGCAGCGTTCCTTGGGCGGCAGGTTGTAGCCGGAGCAGCCGAGGAAGACGCCGGTGGAGCCGGCGCGGATCTGCATGGGGCGGCCGCAGGTGGGGCAACTGATGTCGGTCATGATGGGCTCGTTGCCCCGCATGCCGTGCTCCTCGTCCTCGGCCTTCTCCAGCTTGGCCTTGAAACCGGCGTAGAAGGTGTCGAGCACGTCGTGCCATTCGCGCTGGCCGGTGGCGATGGCGTCGAGCTTCTCCTCCATGTTGGCGGTGAAGCCGTAGTCGAGCAGGTCGTCGAAGTTCTCCACCAGACGCTCGGTGACGATCTCGCCGATCTTCTCGGCGTAGAAACGGCGGTTCTTCAGTGTCACGTAGCCGCGATCCTGAATGGTGGAGATGATGGAGGCGTAGGTGGAGGGCCGGCCGATGCCGCGCTTCTCCAGCTCTTTCACCAACGAGGCCTCGCTGTAGCGAGCCGGTGGTTTGGTGAAGTGTTGCGAGGGGTCGAGCTTGTCGAGGATCAGCAGATCGCCTTCCTTGACGTCGGGCAGCAGTTTATCGTCCTCGCCCTTCTGCGGCAGGGGCATGACGCGGGTCCAGCCGTCGAAGCGCAGGGTGCGGCCCTTGGCGCGCAGCTCGAAGCCGGCCGTCTCCACGGTGAGGGTGGTGACGTCGAACTTGGCCGGCGGCATCTGGCAGGCGACGAACTGGCGCCAGATGAGTTCATACAGACGCTGGGCATCGCGTTCCATGTCCTTGAGATCGGAGACCATGGTGCGCACATTACTGGGGCGGATGGCCTCGTGGGCCTCCTGTGCCCCTTCGCGGGCGCTGTATTTGGGCGGCTTCTCCGGCAGGTAGGGCTTGCCGTATTTCTCCTCGATGTATTCGCGCGCCATGGCCACCGCCTCATCGCTGAGGTTGGTGGAATCGGTTCGCATGTAGGTGATGTGGCCGGCCTCGTACAGGCGCTGCGCCATCATCATGGTCTTCTTCACGCCAAAGCCGAGGCGCGTGCTGGCCGCCTGTTGCAGGGTGGAGGTGATGAAGGGTGCGCGCGGACGGCTGGTGGTGGGCTTGGTCTCGCGCTTGGTGATGCGATACTCGGCGCCCTTGAGCAGCGCCAGGGCGGCGTCGGTCTGCGCCTTGTTGGGCGGACGGAAGGTCTTGCCCTCCTGTTTCACCACCTGCATGCGCAGGGGTTCGCCGTGTTCGGTGTGCAGGTCGGCGAAGACCTCCCAGTATTCCTCGGGAACGAAGGCGTGGATCTCGCGCTCACGCTCCACCACCAGACGCACGGCAACGGACTGCACACGCCCGGCGGACAGACCGCGGGCGAGCTTCTTCCACAGCAGGGGCGAGAGCATGTAGCCCACCACGCGGTCGAGAAAGCGACGTGCCTGCTGGGCGTTGACCTGGTCGGTATTGAGCTCGGTGGGGTGGCTGAAGGCCTCTTGGATGGCCTTCTTGGTGATCTCGTTGAACACCACGCGCTTGTAACGCTCGGGCTCGCCGCCGATGGCCTGGGTCAGATGCCAGGCGATGGCCTCCCCTTCGCGGTCAAGATCGGTCGCGAGATAGACGGTGTCGGCGGACTCGGCCAGCTTCTGCAACTCGGCGACCACCTTTTCCTTGCCGGGCATGGTCTCGTAGTGGGCCTCCCAGCCATGTTCCGGGTCCACGCCCATGCGCTGGATGAGGGCCGCCTGGGCACGTTCCTGCTTGCGCTTGTTGCGTTCCTCGGCGGGCAGCTTGCGGGCCTCGGCGGCCAGTTTGGCACGTGCCTTCGGGTCCATGGCCGTCTTCGACGAGCCACTGGAGGGCAGGTCACGGATGTGGCCGATGCTGGACTTCACGATGAAGTCCTTGCCGAGGTATTTGTTGATCGTCTTCGCCTTGGCGGGCGACTCGACGATGACTAGGGATTTTCCCATAAATAATCGATCTTTCAGTAGGGTGGAGTGAGAAACGAGGGCTTGGGAGCGGCGGGAGGTGGGGCCGCCTTATTTAGGAATACGGTCAGCCCCCACGCCCTGTCAAGCCCGGGTATGCAAATAGAGAGTGGTAGGAGGTCAGTCTTCCAGGCGCAGCCCCACCTTGAGGGTGACCTGAAAGTGGGCCACCTTGCCGTCCTCGATGTGGCCACGGGTGTCCACGACCTCGAACCAATCCAGGTGGCGCAGGGTCTTGTCGGCACGGCTGAGGGCATTGTGAATCGCGTCGTCTGTACTGACCGTGGATGACCCTACCAGTTCGATCTTTTTGTATACATGGTCTGACATGATGGCTGCTCCAGTCTGGCTGCGGGATGAACGGGCAAGTGTAGCAGCCCGCCTGCGGGGATGTATGGCCGTCTGTGTGTCGGCCACCGGTGCGGGCCGCTTGAATTCGCCCAGCCTCGTCCGCATTACTGGGGAGGCAGCCATTCCAGCAGTGGGCGATGAATCGACCCCGAGGGGAGCAGAAAGAATCTATGAAATTCAAAGACTATTACGAGGTTCTCGGCGTCCCCAAAGACGCCAGCGAGAGTGACATCAAGCGCGCCTACCGCAAACTGGCGCGCAAGTATCACCCGGATGTCAGTAAGGAGCCCGACGCCGAGGCGCGTTTCAAGGAGATCGGTGAGGCCTATGCGGTGCTCAAGGATCCGGAGAAGCGTGTGGCCTACGATCAGTTGGGCCGCGGCGCCCGCCCGGGCGAAGAGTTCACACCGCCGCCGGGATGGGATGCGGGCTTCGAGTTCAGCGGTGGCTTCGGCGGCGACGGTGCTGGTGCCGAGCAGTTCTCAGACTTCTTCGAAAGCCTGTTCGGCGGCGGCGGTGGCCGGCGTCGGCAGAGCTACGGCGGTGGTTTCGGTGGGGCACAGGCGGGTTATCAGCGCGGCATGCGCGGTCAGGACCACCACGCGAAGATCCTCATCTCGCCCGAGGACTCCTATAACGGCGCCACCCGCACCATCACCCTGCAGATGCCCGAGATGACCCCCGATGGGCATGTGACGACCAAGACACGCACCCTCAATGTGACCATTCCCAAGGGCATCACCGAGGGCCAGGTGATCCGCCTGGCCGGACAGGGTGCGCCGGGCAGCGGTGGCCAGCCGGCGGGCGACCTCTATCTGGAGGTGGCCTTCAAGCCCCACCGCTTGTTCCGGGTGGATGGCCGCGACGTCTACCTCGAACTGCCCATCGCACCCTGGGAGGCGGCCCTCGGCGCCAGCGTCAAGGTACCCACCCTGGGCGGAACGGTGGACCTCAAAATCCCCCGTGGGGCAAAATCGGGCCAGAAGATGCGGCTCAAGGGGCGCGGCCTGCCAGGCTCGCCGCCCGGCGACCAATACGTCGAGCTGAAGATCGTCACCCCCGAACCGCGCAACGCCGAGGACGAGGCCCTGTACCGCAAGATGGCGGAGCAGATGCCCTTCAATCCGCGCGCTGCACTGGAGGCCTGAAGGCATGAGTACACAACTGAGCGTAATCGCCGGCGTCCTGTTGGACGAAAGCAGTGATCTGACTCTGGAGGAACTCTCGCGGGCCTGTGGCGTGGAACGCCGGGTGTTGGTGGCGATGGTGGAAGAGGGTCTGTTGGAGCCGGTGGATCGCAGTCTCGCCCCCTGGCGTTTTCGCGGGTCTGCCTTGCGCCGCGCGCGCACCGCGTTGCGCCTGCAGCGCGATCTGGAGGTCAACCTGGCCGGCACGGCGATGATCCTCGAACTGCTGGACGAGATCGACCGCCTGGAACGCCGCCTGCACCGGCTCGGCGTGGTGCCGTGACGGCGGCGGACGCCGAGGCGCAACGCCGCGCGGTGGTCTCGCTGTTCGACGAGGTGGCTGCCGGTTACGACAGCCCGGCCCTGCGATTCTTCCCCTTCAGTGCCGACCGGGCGGTGGCCCGCCTGCGCCCGCCACCCGGCGCCAAGGTGCTGGATGTGGCCACCGGCACCGGCGCCCTCGCCGTGGCCCTGGCGCAGACGGTCGGGCCCCAGGGTCGGGTGATGGGCATCGACCTCTCGCCGGCCATGCTGCAGCGTGCCGAGCAGAATATCCGCAAGATGGCGCTGGACAACGTCGATCTGTTCGAGATGGATGCCGAAGCGCCGGAATTCCG
>JANTGX010000114.1 GCA_024762755.1 Gammaproteobacteria bacterium | reverse complement strand
CGCGGCGGTCAGCGGGCCATCCAGCCACACCGTCTCGCCGCCCTTGATCAGGTAGCGGCCGACCAGGTCGGAGGCGGTCAGGTCGTCGTGGCAGGAGACGGTGATCAAGGGGCGTTGCAGGCGCCAGGCCATGTGCTCCATGAAGCGGGTCTTGCCACAACCGGTGGGGCCCTTGAGCAACACCGGCAGGTGCTGCCGGTAGGCCGCCTCGAAGACGGCGAGTTCGTCGCCGATGGGGCAATAGTAGGGTTCTTGTTCGATGTACTGTTCTGTGGCTTTCAGGCTGCGTGCGGACATAGGAGATCTTGCGCTTGGTGGATGATGGCGCCTACAGCATACGCCAAGGCCACGCACCGGGGACAGAGGGAGGGGGCACAGGCAAAAGAAACCCCGCTCGGAGAGCGGGGTTCAGGGGGTCGTGGAGGGGATCCACTTTACTTGGGGGGTGCCAACGGAGGGGGCCGTTGGCACCGGGCAGATCCGAAACAGGAGGAGGGGGTTTCGATCGTCTGAGGGGTATCGAAGACTGTCCCGAATCTGTGCGGCGATTGTAGGCGGGGGAAGCTTAACGGTAACTGAAGGACATGCACGACGATGGCCGCCGTCATCGATAGATCCCGCCCCTGCCTTGCGCCGCGGCGTCGGTTGGCCTGGCGGGCATATCGTTGGTATCGAGGCAGCGTCGTTCAGTCCCGCGTGGAGGCCGATGCTGCGGCGGCGTGGCGTGGCAGCGTGATGCTCACCCGCAACCCGCCGAGGGGGGAGGTGTCGAGGCTCAGGCGGCCGTGGTGGCGATGGACGATGCGTTGCACGATGGACAGACCCAGGCCACTGCCCTCGGCCTGCACGCCCGGTCCGCGGTAGAAGCGTTGCACCGCCTGCTGGCGTTGTAACGGGGGAATGCCCGGCCCGCTGTCATCCACCGTCAGTCGCAGGGTGTCTCGTCCGCGGTTGATGCCCAGCAGCACACGGCCGCCGGGCGGTGTATAGCGGATGGCGTTGTCGAGCAGGTTGCGCAGGAGCAGGCGCAGGGTCTCGGCATTGCCCGTGACCACAGCGGGGCCGTCGCTTTCCAACTCGAGTTGCACCTGGCGCTGGCGGGCCGCCTCGGCCTGCTCGGCGATGGCCTCGTCGGCCAAGGTGTCGAGGCGCACGGGCAGTGCCTCGGTGTCGGGGCCGTCCGGGTCCAGGCGGGCCAGGGTCAGTAGCTGGGTCAGCAGGTGGCTGGCGCGGTCGACGCCCTGCAGGATGTGTCGCAGGGCGCGACGGCGGGCCTCGTCGTCGGTGGCGCCGAGGGCCACCTGCGCCTGTACCTTGAGCGCCGCCAGCGGTGTGCGCAGTTCGTGGGCGGCGTCGGCGGTGAAGCGGCGTTCGTTCTCGAAGGCCTGTTGCAGGCGGGCAAAGAGGTGATTGAGGGCCTCCACCAGGGGGCGGCTCTCCTCCGGCGCCTGGTCCAGGGGCAGGGGGGCGAGGTAGTCGGGATCGCGCCGGTGTACGTCGTCGGCCAGGCGCAGTAACGGCTGCAGGGCCCGGCCGATGCCGAACCAGATGAGCAGGGCGAGGATGGGCAGGCTGAGCAGCAGGGGCATCAGCAGGCGTTGGCTGATGGCGCCGATGAGTTCACCGCGGATGGCCAGGCTCTGCGCCACCTGGACCCGGATGCTGCTATCGGGCGATGAGAGGCTGACGACCCGCCAGGGCTGGCCATGGAGACGGCCGTCGCTGAAGCCGTCGCCGTCGGCGAGGGGTTGCGCGGGGGCATTGGGCGAGCGCAGGGCCAGGCCTTCGCTGCTCCACACCTGAAAGGCCAGCTTGTGCTCGTATTCGTGGTGCGGTCCGCGCAGTTCGAGGTCGGGGATGTGCACCGTCTCGGCACGGCGGGGGCTGCCGTCGCGGGCACGGTAGGCCTGCTGTTCCTGCAGTTCGTGCTCGCTGATGGCCAGCAGCACCCGGGCCGATTGGGCCAGCTGGGCATCGAACAGTTCGCTGGTCTCGTGACGGGCATCCAGATAGACCAGCAGGGAGGTGGCCAGCCAGGCCAGGGTGACCACCCCCAAGAGGGTGATCAACAGGCGCCGGCGGATGGAGGGTGGGCGTCTCATGTGGGCCTGTCGATGCGGTAGCCGACGCCACGCAGGGTGTGGATCAGCGTGCTGCCGAGCTTCTTGCGCAGGTGATGGATGTAGACCTCCACGGCGTTGCTCTCCACCTCTTCTCCCCAGGCATAGAGCCCTTCCTCCAGCTGGCGGCGGGAGAGCACCCGGCCGCGATGCTCCAGCAGCAGGAGCAGTACGCCGAATTCGCGTCGTGACAACTTGATGGGCTCGCCGGCGCGGCTGACGGTGTGTGCGGCGGGGTCCACGGTCAGCTCGCCGTGGTGGATGAGGGGGTCGGCCCGTCCGCCACGGCGGCGCAGCAGGGCCCGGATGCGTGCGCCCAACTCGCCCAGATCGAAGGGCTTGGTCAGGTAGTCGTCGGCGCCGCCGTCGAGGCCGGCGATGCGGTCTTCGACGCTGTCGCGGGCGGTGAGGATGAGTACCGGCAGGTCGGCGCTCTGGGCGCGCAGGCGACCCGCACGCAGCCGCGCCAGCACCTCCAGGCCCGAGCGGTCCGGCAGCCCCAGATCGAGCACCATGAGGGCGTAGTCCTCGCTGCCCAGGGCCGCCTCGGCGTCGGCGGCGTTGCGCATCCAGTCCACGGCATGGCCGGCTTGCGCCAAACCGGCCTGGATGCCATCACCGAGCAGGTTGTCGTCTTCCACCAGTAACAAGCGCATGCGGGTTCTCGTGAGATCGTGGGTTCAGGGTTGTGGCGGCCGAGTCGGTCCGGCCTGCTGGCGGAGGATCAGCGCCAGGGTATCGGCATAGGCCGCGGCATGGGGGCCACCGAGGTCCACTGCCCGTTCGGCCTCGGCGCGGGCCTCGGCCAATCGGCCACGGGCCTGCAGGACCAGGGCGAGGTTGTTGTGCGCGGCCGCCATCCCCGGCCGCTGCTGCAGGAGCCGGCGGAAGGCCGCCTCGGCGCCGGCCAGATCATCCAGGGCGAAGGCGCTGTTGCCCAGGCCCAGACGGGCCAGCGGCTCGTCCGGCCAGCGGCGCAGGGCCTGCACATAGGCCTGCCGCGCCGCCCCGGCACGGCCCACCCGCTCCAGCGCCGCGGCGCCGGCGAGCCAGTCCGCACGCGTTGCCGAGGCCGGCAGGAGGTCAGGCGGCAGGGCGACCATGGCCCAGTGATCGGCGCGGGCCCAGGTGCGGCGAAAGGTATCGAGGGCGGTGCGATGATTCGCCTCCAGGCCGGAGTGCAGGGTAATGACGTCCGCCTCCAGGTCGTAACCGACGACGACGGCGTAGTGCCAGCGGGGCAGCCAGCCGAGGCCCAGGTTCTGCAGCACCAGTACCGGGGTGCCCTCGGCCAGGTTCTGCAGCAGGGCCTCGGTGTGCGTCGGCAGGCGATAGGCGACCCGCCCGTAACGGCGCGCAGCGGCCAGCAGTTCGGCCTGCAGGGTGCCCCGCAAGGCGGGTGTGTAGAGGCGCGGGGTCAGCTCGGCCGGGGTGACCGCGACGCCACTCCAGGCCAGTACCCCGGCCAGCGCGGCGGGGCCGCACTGGTAGCGTTGCTGAGCGAAGAAGGGCACCTCGCCGAGGGTCTGTCGCGGTGGCAGGTCCGGGGCCGGTGTCAGCGGTGGCAGGGCACAGCCGCCGAGCAGGCCGGCTAACAGCAGGAGGCAGAGGCGGAGGATGGCGAGGCGGGATTCGGCCACCGCCGCTCAGCGGGCGCGGTGTTTGACGAAGGGGAAGATCTCGGTGTAGCCGGCGATGTCCGTCACCAGCAGAACGAGAAACAGGAACACCGCCAGGGCGAGGACGTCACCGCCGGCCGGCACCTGCTCCAGTCGGTGTACCAGGCCGGCCACCTCGGTATCACTGAGGGCGTCCACGCGCGCCTGCACCTGCTGCGGTTCGACCCCGGCGGCACGCAGTTCGCTGGCCAGGTCCTCGCGCTGAAGCAGGCCTTGCAGGTGGGCCCGCTGCTGCTCGGCCTGGGCCGTGTCGAGCAATGCCTCGGTGCCCACCATGCCGGCCTGGGCGGCGGGCAGGAAGAGGCTGCTGAGGAGCATGTTGAGGAACAGGAAGGCACTGAGCCGGCGCTGCAGACGGGGGAATCGGGACATCATGATGGACACCTCTGTGGTGGATCGACGTGGGTCGGTCGGGTTGGACGGTGGCGACGCTTATGCCGGAAGAACGCCGATCATAGACGGCGGGGCGGCTTCTCCGGGGGCTGATTGTAGGTCAGGGCGAGGTTTCACGCACCCGTACCGAGGGTCACTCGGCCGTGCGCGGCTTATTCTTTATGAATATAAGTAATTCTGTAATATACCGAACCTCTGTTTGTTGACCCCAAACTATTGGTGTAGTCTCTGCGTGGAATTACTATTGCTTGTCCGGGTTGCCCCGCGGTCATCCGCCTTATCGGCGGTTTTTTTCGTGGTGGTTTGCAGGTGGTGCCTCGTTTGGGGATCCCCCGCCCGTGATATGTTGCGCCGGAAAGTCGTCGGTGCGTAGCGTAGATCGCCGTGGAGGACGTTGTGGGTAGACAGGGGCAAGGATTGCATTCGCGCTCGACGGGGGTGCTCGAAAAGGTGCTCGGCCTGCTGGGCGAACTGCGGGCCACCTCTGCCGGTCGCGTCATCTATAGCCATATCGAGCAGATGCTCGACGAGATGGCCAACGAGCATCGCAAGACCGAAGAAGCCTATGCCAGCTTCATCGGCATGCTGCTGGAGGCCTGCCTGGCGCAGATCCCGGCGGAAGACCCTCTGCATACCCACCTGCGCCTGGTGCAGATGCGCCTCACCCCGCCGCTCTCCGTTTCCGAATTGGGCGCGCTGAACCGTTTCGTCGAGAGTATCGCCGACGAGATGCTCAACACCCTGCCGCTGCAACACCACGATCTCGCTCCCGCGCTGGGCCCGGTGCTGGCCACTTTCGGCGCGCCCGCCACGCCGGTGGCCGGCGAGACGCCGCCTGCGGTGGTGGAGACCCCGGCGGCGGTGCAGGCGGAGCAACGGGTGAACGCCGCCTATCGCGCGCATCTGGACGAGAAGCGCGAGGCCATGCAGCGCCTGCAGTCGGACTTCGTCGCCCAGATGGGCGAGGCGGAGGCCGAGCATCGCGACTTCGGTGAGCTGCTGGAAAACGCCCTGCAGGTACTGCGCGCGGCCGGGGGCGGTGCCGAGCTGGCGTCCCATCGGCTGGAGATCATCCAGGCCCTGGAGGAGATCTGCGAACGCCACCGCGCCCTGGCAGGGCGTTTCGGCCGGGTGCAGGAATATCTCAGCCTGATCGAGGACGACAACCAGCAGCTCAGCGAGGAGCTGGACCGCGTGCGCCTGCTGAGCCTCACCGACGAGCTCACCGGGCTGCCCAACCGGCGTGCCTTCATGCGCCGCCTGGAAGACGAGGTGAGCCGCGTGCAACGCCACGGCGCGCCCCTCTCGCTGGTCATTCTCGACCTCGATCACTTCAAACAGATCAACGACCTGCGGGGGCATGCCGCCGGCGATGCGGTGCTGCGTCACTATGCCGGCAGCGTGCTCTCCATCTTCCGCCATCACGACCTGGTGGCGCGCTACGGCGGTGAGGAGTTCGCTGTGCTGCTGCCCAACACCCATCTCGCCGGGGTGGTGCGGGCGTTGGAGAAGGTTCGTCGGCGCCTGGACGAGGTCGCGGCCCAGCTGCCCGCGGGCGAGGAGCTGCCCACCTTCTCCGCCGGGGTGGCCGAGTATCGTGCCGGCGAGACCGCCAACAGCCTCATCGAGCGCGCCGACACGGCCCTCTACGAGGCCAAGCGCAGTGGACGCGACCGCGTCGAGGTGCACACCGGCGAGCAGGTGGTGCCCGCCACCCCGGACGCCGGCTCGGTCTGATACGGTGTTGGTGGGTGCACTCCGTAGCGGCTGTTTGCTGCTAAGATCTCTGCCATGAGCGCCACCGATCTTCTGTCCGCCCGCGTCGGCGAGGCCCTGCTGGCCCGCGGCTGGCGCCTGGCCACGGCCGAGTCCTGCACCGGCGGCGCGGTGGCCGCGGCCATCACCGACATCGCCGGCAGCTCGCAGTGGTTCGACCGCGGCTTCGTCACCTACTCCAACCGTGCCAAGCAGGAGATGCTGGGGGTGCGCGCCGCGACCCTGGAGACGCATGGCGCGGTGAGCGAGGCGACGGTACGCGAGATGGTGGCCGGCGCCCTGGCGCGCAGCGGAGTGGAGACGGCCCTGGCCATCAGCGGAATCGCCGGACCCGGCGGCGGCTCGCCGGAGAAGCCGGTGGGCACCGTCTGCTTCGCCTGGGCCACCGCCTGCGGCGGGCCGCTGGCGCGCACCCTGCATCTGCCGGGCGATCGCGCGACGGTGCGGGCCGCGGCGGTGGTCACGGCCCTGCAAGGCCTGCTGGATGAAATCGGACGCCGTCCCGCCTGAGGCGCGCCCGCGGCGCCTGTTCTTCGCCCTCTGGCCGGAGCCGGCAGTGCAGGAGGAGATCCGCCGCCACTGCAAGGGCCTGTTGCGCCATGCCGGTGGCCGGCCGGTGGCGGCGGAGAATCTGCACATCACCCTGGCCTTCCTCGGCACCACCGATGCCGACCAGCAGGCCTGTGTCGAGCGCGCCGCCGATGCCATCGCCCTCCCGCCCTTCACCCTGACCCTCGACCAGACCGGCCACTGGCCGCGGCCGCGGGTGCTGTGGCTGGGGGCCAGCGAGCAACCGCCGGCCCTGCTGGCCTTGGCCGAGGGGCTGCGCCGGGGCGCCATC
>JANTGX010000113.1 GCA_024762755.1 Gammaproteobacteria bacterium | reverse complement strand
GCGGCAGGAAGAGGAAGTCGGCGGCCAGGGCAAAGGCGATGACGATGGCGGTGAGCAGGCCCATGCCGGCGTTGAGCTGGAAGCTGGAGAAGGCCAGGACCAGGAAGCCGACGATGAGCACGGCCGAGGTGATGGTCAGCGCCATGCCCACGCGGCGGAAGGCGTAGCGCACGGCGTCTTCGCTGCTGAGGCCATTCTCGCGCCGTGCACGCAGGTACTTGCTGAGGAAGTGCACGGTGTCGTCCACCACGATACCCAGGGTCATGCCGGCGACGATGGACAGGCTGAGGCCGATCTCGCCCACCAGCAGGCCCCACAGGCCGAATCCCATGGCCGCCGGCACCAGATTGGGGACCATGCTCACCAGACCGATCTTCAGCGAGCGCAGGGCAACGATGAGGATCAGCGAGATCATCACCAGGGCCAGGCCGGTGCCTAACAGCATGCTGACGATGTTGCGCTTGCCGATGTTGGCGAACATTAGCGAGGTGCCGCTGCCCTCGGCCCGCATGATGTGCGGGGCGTTGGCCTGCAGCCAGCCACGGGCGCGTCTTTCCAGGGCCAGCAGGTCGTTGCTGGACAGGGTCTCCAGGGTGACGGTGAAGCGCGTGGCCGACTTGTCCACGTTGATCTGGTTGTTCAGGTCGAGGCCGTAGGGCAGGGACATCTCGTAAAGCAGCAGATACTGCGCCGCCAGGTCGCGCTCGTCGGGCAGGCGGTACCAAGCGGCGTCGTCGGCGTGCATGTTCTTGTTCAGGCGCTGCATGATGTCGGTAAGGGAATTGACGTGGATGGTCTCCGGCTGCTGACGGTACCAGTCGGTGAAGGCGGCCACCTCGCGCAGGTACTGCGGGTCGCTGATGCCCCCGGGCTCGCCGGATTCCAGCGAGTAGTCGATGAGGTACAGCCCGCTCAGGTTGGCGGTCATGAAGTCGGCGTCCTGGCGGAAGGGCACGCTGTCGTCGAAATAGTGGACGAAGACGTCGTTGAGCTCGTTGCGCGGTACCGCCGCCACCAGCAGCACGATGACCCCCGCCATGCCCCACATGAGGGCCTTGCGCCGGCGCACCACGAAGTCACCGAAGCGGTACATGAGGTGGCTGTCGTCGTTACCGATCTGCTTCACGCGCACCGGCAGCAGCGACATGGCCGCCGGCAGGAAGCCCACGGCGAGGAGGAAGGAGGCGATCACCCCCATGGCCACCAGGTTGCCCAGGTGCTGGAAGGGCGGCACCTCGGAGAAATTCATGCTGAGAAAGCCCAGCGCGGTGGTGACACTGGCGAGGAACACCGGCTGCAGGTTGACCCGCAGGCTCTCCACCAGGGCCGGGCGTTTTTCCTTGCCCAGGCGCATCTCGTGCAGAAAGGTGACCAGGATGTGCACCGCATTGGCGATGGCCACGGTGAGGATGATGGTGGGTGCCGAGGCCGAGGGCGGGGTGATGGGGAAGCCGAGATAGCCGCCCAGGCCCATGGCGGTGAGGATGGAGAAGAGGATCACCAGCAGGGTGGCGCCGGTGCCGCTGACGCTGCGCGTGAGCAGGGCCAGGGTGAGCAGCATGAGGCCGAAGCTGAGCGGCACCAGGGTCTTCATGTCGCCCTGCGAGGCCTCGGCGAAGGCGTTGTTCATCATCACCATGCCGGACAGGCGAACCCCCATGTGCGGGTACTGGGCGCGCATCTCCTCGGCCAGCTGGCGGGCATGCGCCACCACCTCCGGCACCTCTGTCACCGACTTGCCCGGTAGCTGCACGGTGACGTTGACGCCGGTGACGTGGGCCCGTTCCGGGATCAGCCGGTGCAGCAGAATGGGTTCGGCCAGGGCGATGTCCTTGATGCGCTGGCGGCTCTCCGGCTGCGCCAGGGGGGCCTCTTCCGGCGTCAGGTCGGCCACCATCAGGTCGTCGCCCTCGGCCTCGGTGTGCTGGAAGTTGGACAGGGAATCGACACGGATGGAATAGGGCAGTTGCCAAGCCTTGTCGGTGAGGGTCTGCACCGCCCGCAGGGTCTCCTCGCCAAAGGCATCGCCATCCTCGGGTATCAGGATGAACATCACGTTGTCGTTCTTGGTGTAGCTGTTCTCCAGGGTCTCGAAGGCCAGCAGTTCGGGGTTGTCGTCGCTGAAGAAGACCCGGTAGTCGGTGGTGAAGGCGAGAAAGCGCCCGCCACTGGCCGCGGCCATCACCAGCAGCAGGGTGAGCAGGATGACGCGCCAAGGGTGGTGCACGATCCAGTGGGCATAGCGGGTGACCAGGGTGTCCGTCTTCATGGGGTTTGCCTCTCGCTTCCTAGCGGGTTTGAGTGTGTCGACGACGGTGGGTGGGGGCGAGGATGCCCTCGAGCAGCAGGCGGACCAGGGATTCCGCCTTCTGCTCGAACACCTCGCGCGGGAAGACGGGCATCAGCAGCGGCATGCTGAACAGGGTGGTGGCGGTCTGGATGGCCTCGGCGGTGCCGGCGACGTCGGCCACATCGAACTCGCCGGCGGCATTGCCTGCCGCCAGCAGCTCCGCCAGCAGGGCCTGCTCGCGTTGCTTGTACTCGCCGACGATATCGCTGCGTTCGCCGCACAGGGCGGCCACCAGCTCGTTGATCAGGGGTGTACAGGTCCACTGGTCGTGGGTGTACGCGAACAGGGCGAAGACCACGGCCCGCAGGCGTTGGGCGTGGCTCAGGCCCGGCGTCTCGGCCGCCTCACGCTGCTGGGCCAGGCGTTGCTCCAGGTAGTCGCGCGCGAGATGGGTGCCGATGTCGAGCTTGTTGTCGAAATAGCGATAGAGATTGGCCGCCGACATGCCGCAGTCGCCGGCGATCTCGGCCATGGTGGTCTTGTTGTAGCCGAAGCGGGCGAAGCGCTCGGCGGCGGCGGAGAGGATGAGTTCGGCGACCGTGGGGGTAGGCCGGGAGGGGGCTGACGTGTCCATGACCGAGGAATGTAGTCGGTGATTTGTGAAGAATCAAGAAAATATTCACCCTTCAGCCGGGGCGGATTCCTCGCTGCGGCTAGCCCGTCTGCGGGTTTGTCTCGATAACCATTCAGTTTTCATTCAGCCAACATTTCCAGTTGGGCGGTCGAGCCGTATCTGGTAAGGTTTTGACCCCTGTTTCGGGGGATTTTCCGCGGCTCGGCGAGGTGCGATGGTGAAACCACAAATATGGCCAGAGGAGACTGGCGAGGCCGGTGCGTCCCAGGAGGGCCTGCTCCATCTCGGTCGTCTGGCCGCCGCCGCGGGCCATGAACTGCGCAATCCACTGGCGGTGATCCACAACGCCGTGTACCTGCTGCGTGCCCGCCCCGGGCTGGCCGACGACCCCCGCGGGCGGGAGTATCTGGATCTCATCGGCGAGGAACTGGCCTGTGCCCGGCGCATCATCGATGACCTGCTGGGTGGCGCCCGTGTGCGGCCGCCCCGGCGCGCGGCGGTGCCGCTGGAGGACCTCCTGGCGCGGGTGCTGGCCGATGTGCCCCTGCCGCCGGGCATCCGTTGGCAATACTGCCCCGAGCAGGCGCCCGTGATCCTGCAGGCCGACCCCGGTCAGCTGCGCCAGGTGTTGCGCAATCTGCTCGCCAACGCCGTGCAGGCCATTGGCGGCGAGGGGGTGGTCCGCCTACGCGCCTGCACGCGCGAGGGGCGCCAGCAACTGCTGCTCAGCGACAGCGGCGAGGGCGTCGATCCGGCTCACCACGCGCGCCTGTTCGAACCCCTGTTCAGCACCCGCACCGCAGGTAACGGCCTCGGCCTGTGGGTGGCTCGGGAGCTGGTGCGTCGCCACGGCGGCGAACTGAGCCTGGTCGAGGGCGAGCTGGCCGGGGCCGGCTTCCTGCTCAGCCTGCCGTCCGCCGAGGCGGCGACGGCGGACTCGGCGGGTATTTCGGAACCATTCCCAGAACTATTACCAGAACCGTTATCAGAGGAGTGATGGCATTGATCGTGCCGGCCAAACGAATTCTCATCGTCGACGACGAACCACACATGCGCCGCAGCCTGGCCGACATCCTCACTGCCGAGGGCTACCGGGTGGATACCGCCGGCGATGGCCTGGACGCAGTGGCGCGCTGCGAGGAGGAGGACTACGACACGGTGCTGCTGGATCTGCGCGTGCCGGGCATCGACGGAGTGGAGACCTTCCGCCGCCTGCGCCGGCGCAACCCGGCCCTGCGTGTAGTGTTGATGAGCGCCTACGAGGATCCGGCGGTCAAGCGCCTGTGTCTGGAGGAGGGCGTGCTGGCCTTTCTCTCCAAGCCGTTGGACATCGACAGTCTGCTCGACCTCATCCGCGGTGTGCGCGAGATCAGCGTGCTGGTGGTCAGTGCCGAGCTCGAGGGTACCCGGCGCCTGGCCGATTCCCTGCGCCGCCAGGGATATTGGGTGAGCGTCAGCGACTCGCCCTTCGATGCCCTGGACCTGGCCGCACAGATCCATTTCGACGTCATCCTCATCGACGTGCAACTGCCGCAGATGAACGGTCTCGACCTCTACCTGGCGATGAAGAAACGCGCACCGCAGGCGGTGGCGGTGATGCTCAGCGACGATGCCGCCGAGTCCGAGGCCCTGGCACGCGAGGCCATTCGCCACACCGCCTACACCCTGTTGCGCAAGCCGGTGGACCTGGAGCAGGTGGGCAGCCTGCTGACCCGCATCGGCCGGCAGATGGTCTCGCACGCGCTGAGCAAGCCCAGTCTGTGAGCGTCTGCCCCCGGCGGGCGAATCCGGGTAAACTCGGCGCATGATCGAAACCGACCGTCTCATCAGTCCCGCCGTGGCCCGTGACGAGGACGTGCAGGACCGCGCCATCCGCCCGCGCACCTTGGCCGACTACGTGGGCCAGCCAGCGGTGGCGGAGCAGATGGGCATCTTCGTCGCCGCCGCGCGCAGCCGCAGCGAAGCCCTCGACCACACCCTCATCTTTGGCCCCCCCGGCCTGGGCAAGACCACCCTGGCGCACATCATCGCCACCGAAATGGGCGTCAGCATGCGCCACACCTCCGGCCCGGTGTTGGAACGCCCGGGCGATCTGGCCGCCCTGCTCACCAACCTCGAGCCCCACGACGTGCTCTTCGTCGACGAGATCCATCGCCTGTCGCCGGTGGTGGAGGAGGTGCTCTACCCGGCCATGGAGGACTACCAGCTCGACATCATGATCGGCGAGGGCCCGGCGGCGCGCTCGGTGAAGCTGGACCTGCCACCGTTCACCCTGGTGGGCGCCACCACCCGCGCCGGCCTGCTCACCTCGCCCCTGCGCGACCGCTTCGGCATCGTGCAGCGACTGGAATTCTATTCGGTGGCGGACCTCTCGCAGATCGTCACCCGCGCCGCCGGCATCCTCGGTGTGGTCATCGACGCCGCCGGTGCCGGCGAGATCGCCCGCCGTGCCCGCGGCACCCCGCGCATCGCCAACCGCCTGCTGCGCCGGGTGCGCGACTACGCCGAGGTCAAGGCCGAAGGGCGCATCGACGGCGAGGTGGCCGGGCGTGCCCTGGATATGCTGGACGTGGACCTGCATGGCTTCGACATGATGGACCGCAAACTGCTGCTGGCGGTGATCGAGAAGTTCGACGGTGGCCCGGTGGGTGTCGACAACCTTGCGGCGGCCATCGGCGAAGAGCGCGGCACCATCGAGGACGTGCTCGAACCCTATCTCATCCAACAGGGCTTCCTCATGCGCTCACCGCGCGGGCGCGTGGCGACGCGCAACGCCTATCAGCATTTCGGCCTGCGGGTGCCGTCGCGCGAGCCGGCGGCGGGCGATTTGTTCGGCGAGGAGTGATCCCGCATAATGCCCGCGCCCAGGCCTCGCCCCGCCGCCGCCGAGGGTCTGCAGAACCGATAGGCGTCGGCGTGGCAGGGGAATTTATGCGCCCAGCGCCTGTCTCTTACCACGTCCACCGACACGGATGCCTTCCATCATGAGCGATTTCGACTGGCCGGTGCGTGTCTATTACGAAGACACCGACAGCGGTGGTGTGGTCTATCACGCGAACTATCTCAAGTTTATGGAGCGCGCGCGCAGCGAATGGCTGCGTGCGCGCGGCATCCGGCAGGACGCCCTGCGCGCAGAGTGCGGCGTGATCTTCGCCGTCAGCCACGCCGAGCTGGCGTATCTGCGCCCGGCGCGCTTCGATCAGGCGCTGCGGGTGGGCGTGCAGGTGCTGCAGGCACGCCGCGCCAGTGTGCACTTGGCGCAGGACATCCATCTGCAGGACGAGACACAAGACAACAACAAGGGCACGCTGTTGGCCCGCGGCCGGGTGACGGTGGTGTGCATCGACGCACAGACCTTCCGTCCCCGAGCCTTCCCCGACCACGTACGCAGGGAGATTCTCGGTGACCGCTGATCTATCCATCCTCTCGCTCATTACCCATGCCAGTGTGCTGGTGCAGCTGGTGATGTTGCTGTTGTTGCTCGCCTCGCTATTCTCCTGGTACGTCATCTTCCAGAAACGCAAGGTGCTGGGCCGGGCGCGCCTCGCCGCCGACGCCTTCGAAGAGAAGTTCTGGTCGGGCGGTGACCTGGCCAGCCTCTACAGCCAGATCTCCTCCGGCCACTTCGAACAGACCGGCGGCATGGCCAACATCTTCGAGGCCGGTTTCAAGGAATACGCCCGCCTGCACAAGCAGCCCAACATCGACCCCGCCTTTGCCCTGGAGGGCGCGCAGCGCGCCATGCGTATCGCTCTGGCGCGCGAGACGGACCGCCTCGAGGTACACCTGCCGTTTCTCGCCACGGTGGGTTCCACCAGCCCTTACGTGGGCCTGTTCGGTACCGTGTGGGGCATCATGAATTCCTTCCGCGCCCTGGGTAACGTCAAACAGGCCACCATCGCCATGGTCGCGCCGGGCATCGCCGAGGCCCTGGTGGCCACCGCCATGGGCCTGTTCGCCGCCATCCCGGCGGTGATCGGCTACAACCGTTTCACCACCGAGCTGGAGCGCATCATCGGCCGCTACGAGGTGTTCCTCGAGGAGTTCTCCAGCATCCTGCAGCGCCAGTCGCACAAGTAGGCGGGGGCGCGATCGCATGGCCTGTCAGCCGCAA
>JANTGX010000112.1 GCA_024762755.1 Gammaproteobacteria bacterium | reverse complement strand
TGAGCGATGCGCGCGCCTTTTACTTTCCCTGCCGGGCGAGTGAGAATGACGCCCGGGCCGCATGATTTATGGTTAGGGAGAAAACACTGAAAAAAAGTCCCCGCCGGCCGATAACCCAACAGGTCACTCTTTCAACCGAGGAAAAATCATGAAGAAACAGATCATCGCCGCCGCCCTGGCCATCGCCACCAGCGGCGCCGCCCAGGCCGATTTCCTGCGCCTCGAGGCCGGCGCCGGCATCTGGAACAGCGATCCCGACAACAGCACGGTCACCTACAAGGTCGGCTCTTTCAACGACACCGTCAGCGCCAGTGACGACCTGGGCTACGACACCTCGGGCACCACCTACCTGTGGCTCAACCTCAAGCACCCGGTGCCGGTGATCCCCAATGTGCGCCTGGAATACACCGATCCCACCTTCGATGGCAACGGGCAGAAGACCATCAGCTGGAGAGGCCTCAGCTACGGCACCAACAGCTACAGCAAGCTGGCCCTGAAACAGACCGACCTCACCCTCTACTACAACCTGCTGGACAACACCTTCTGGGCCACCCTGGACCTGGGGTTGGACATCAAGCTGGTGGACTACACCTACGAGCTGCGTGACCTGAGCGGCACGGTCGCCCCCTACAAGGATTCCGGTACCTTTCCCATTCCCATGCTCTATGCGCGTACCCGTGCCCAGCTGCCCTTCACCGGCTTCGGCGTGGAGGCCGACATCAAGTACATCGGCAATGGCAGCACCCAGGTCTACGATGCCCGCGCCAAGGTGGACTACACCTTCGACATGGTCCCCGTGGTGCAGCCGGCCATCGAGCTGGGCTATCGCAAGCAGAAATTCAAGATCGACGAAGATGGTGAAGAGACCAAGACCGACCTGGATTTCTCCGGTGTCTATGCCGGCGTGATGCTGCGCTTCTGAGCCACGTCCGGGGCGCCGGTGGGCCACCGCTGGCAGGCAGACTGGCAGGCAAAAAGGGCGGGTCATCCCGCCCTTTTTTGCGTTTGGCGAACGCAGCTCGGGACTCAGTCCCCCTCGCGCATCTCGTGGAAGATGGAACGCAGGTCGTTCTTCCAGCGCTTGAGGCGCAGGATGAAGTCGGCGTCCTGCGGCGCCAGGCGGGTGAGCATGGTGGGGTCGAAGGTGGTGAGCAGGGTGTCGTCGGCCTCGGCGAAGAGGGTGATCTTGAGCGGCAGGTAGGGGGCCAGTGCGGGATGCCGCTGCAGCAACTCGCGCACCTCGTCGGCTTTGCCGAAGAAGACGATGCGGTATTTGTCGGTCTTGAAGCCGCTGCGGCCGAGGCCCACGTCCACCCGTTGCACGTGGGAGACGTGGTAGCCGTGCTCGGCGATGGCGGTCTGCAGGTCGAGCATGGCCTCGGGGAAGGGGTGGGGTGCGCGGGCCATGAGCAGGTCGTCGGCCAACACCGGCCGGCCCAGGGCGGCGAGCAGCAGGAACAGGACGAACGGCAGGGTCTGCCAGTGGCTCACAGGGTGGCCTCCTCCATGATGCTCAGGTAGAGGTCGTGCATCTCGTCGCAGGCCTCGTCCAGTTCGCGGTTGTTGTAGATGCGGCTCATGAACTTGGGGTTCATGGACATGACCTTGACGCCGCCGTCGGCCGTCTTCAGCACGGTGATCTGGCAGGGCAGGAACAGGCCGACGCGGGGGTCCAGGCCGAGGGCCCGGTTGGCGAACTCGAAGTTGCAGAAGAAGATCACGTATTGCCCCGGGCTCTCCTCACCGGGTGGGCGCAGGCCCGTCTCCAGTGGTTGCACGCGGACGGTGCGGAAGTTGTTGCCCACCACCGCGCGCTTGATGTTGGCCACGGTCTGGGCGAGGGAATAGGGCGAGTCGAACATGAGCACCGGGGGTTGTTCGGCGGGGGGGCGCCAGCTCCCGGGTGCGCGGCCGAGCTGGCGCACGTAGCGCACGATGTCGTCGACATCCTGCTCGCTCAGGCCGCGCTCACGGAAGGAGGGCATGGGGGTGCCGCGACGGCCGTGCAGCAGGGTGCGGCGGATGAATCGATCCGAGGCGGCGGCCTGGAAGCCGGGATTGTTGAGGGCCGGCGGCATCACGGGGAAGTCGCGCGGGCGGGAGAAGGTGACCCCGGTGCCGCGTCCGCCCCAGCCATCGGCGCCGTGGCAGCGTTGGCAGTGTTTGCGGTAGAGGTCCGCGCCGCGCCGCGCATCGCCGGCCACGGGCTCGTCGTTGCTCGGTGGGGCGGGGATGCCGGGCTGCAGGCCGCGAATGAAGCCGACGATGGCCTGCACCTGGCTGTCGCCCAGCTCGCGGAAGGCGGGCATCAGGCGGCCGGGCCGGCCGTGACGGATGGTGCGCGTGAGGTAGGCGTCATCGGCCACGGCGAGAAAGTCGGGCAGGGACAGCGGCAGGCCCATGCCGCCCTGGCCGTCGAAGCCGTGGCAGGCCGAGCAGTGTTCGCGGAACAGACGGGCCCCGTCCGGCGCGGCGAGGGCGCCGGCGAGGGGCAGGGCGAGCAAGAGGATGAGCAGGGCGAGGCGCATGGGTCCGTGCGTTTGTGTTCGATGGTCGAGAGTATATCAGTAATTGCTAATATTGTATCGGCGTCGCGGGTGGTCGTCGTGGCTGGTCAGCGCGGATGGTTTGCTCACGCCGGCCTCTCCTCTATCATGGCGCCCCGTCACGCTACCGGCAACCAAGACCATGAAACAGATCCAACTGCAAATCCTCGACCCCCGCGTGGGCACGGAATTCCCCCTGCCCGCCTATGCCACCGAAGGCGCCGCCGGCATGGATCTGCGCGCCTGCCTCGATGCGCCGCTCAGCCTCGCCCCCGGCGACACCCAGCTGATCCCCACCGGCATCGCCATCCATATCGGTGACCCCACGCTGGCGGCGGTCCTGCTGCCGCGTTCCGGTCTCGGCCACAAGCACGGTATCGTCTTGGGCAACCTCACCGGGCTGATCGACTCCGACTACCAGGGGCAGCTGTTCGTCTCCTGCTGGAACCGCAGCCAAGCACCCTTCACCATCGCGCCGGGCGATCGCATCGCGCAGATGGTCTTCGTGCCGGTGGTGCAGGTGGGCTTCGAGGTGGTCGAGGGCTTCGACGAGAGCGCGCGCGGGGAGGGCGGCTTCGGCCACACCGGACACGGCTGAGCCCGCGTTTAACAGCACCGACGCAAGCTGCTACCCTTCGCCCAGCCATTTTCTTCACCCCCCTTCTGACCACTAGGACCGACCATGACCGCCCCCGCCATCGACCCCAGCATCTTCAAGGCCTACGACATCCGCGGCGTGGTCGACAAGACCCTGACTCCCGACGCCGTGTACTGGATCGGCCGTGCCCTGGGCACTGAGGCCGCGGCCCGTGGCGAGCAGCATGTCTTCGTCGCCCGCGACGGACGGCTCTCCGGCCCCACCCTGATGGCGGCCCTGATCCGCGGCCTGCGCGAGGCGGGACGCGACGTCACCGACATCGGCATGGTCCCCACGCCGGTGCTCTATTTCGCCGCCAGCGCGCTGGGTTCGGGCTCCGGGGTGATGCTCACGGGCAGCCACAATCCGCCCGACTACAACGGCCTGAAGATGGTCTTGGCCGGCACCACCCTGGCCGGCGATGACATCCAGAACCTGCGCCGGCGCATCGAGAGCGGCGATCTGAGCGAGGGTGCGGGCCGCCTGGAGCAGGCCGACGTGCTGCCCCAATACATCGAGCGCATCGTCGACGACGTGAAGCTGGCGCGGCCCATGAGGGTGGTGGTGGACTGCGGCAACGGCGTCGCCGGGGTGGCCGCGCCGGCCCTGCTGCGTGCCCTCGGCTGCGAGGTCAGTGAGTTGTTCTGTGAGGTGGACGGACACTTCCCCAATCACCATCCGGACCCCAGCCAGCCGGAGAATCTTGCCGACCTGAAGCGCACCCTGGACGAGCAACAGGCCGACATCGGCCTGGCCTTCGATGGCGACGGCGACCGCCTCGGCGTGGTCACCCCGCAGGGCAGGGTGATCTGGCCCGACCGGCAGATGATGCTCTACGCGCGCGACGTGCTGGCACGCAATCCCGGCGCCGAGATCATCTACGACATCAAGTGCACCCGCCATCTCGAAGACGTCATCCGCGACGCCGGGGGCCAGCCGACCATGTGGAAGACCGGTCACTCCCTGGTCAAGGCCAAGCTGAAGGAGACCGGCGCCCTGCTGGCCGGCGAGATGAGCGGCCACATCTTCTTCAGGGAGCGCTGGTACGGTTTCGACGATGCCCTGTACACCGCCGCGCGGCTGCTGGAGATCCTCTCCCGCGACCCGCGCCCGGCCGACATGGTGTTCGCCGAGCTGCCCGACAGCATCAACACCCCCGAACTGAAGCTGCACACCGCCGAGGGCGAGAATCATGCGCTCATGCAGCGCCTGCAGGCGCACGCGGACTTCCCCGAGGCGCGCGTCACCACCATCGACGGCATCCGCGTCGACTTCGCCGATGGCTTCGGCTTGGTGCGCGCCTCCAACACCACCCCCTGCCTGGTGATCCGCTTCGAGGCCGACGACGCAGCAGGCCTCGAACGCATCCAGCAGCGCTTCCGCGAGCTGATCCGCTCCCAGTCACCGGAGGCCGAGTTGCCGTTCTAGCCTGCCGGACCGATCCGCATCGAGCCGCAGGTTGGGATGAACACGGCGAAAGCCGGCGATCGTCACACTGGCGAATTCCGTCAATGGAAACGCAAAGGACGCAGAGGCGCAGAGTACGCAAAGATTATTATTTGTTTTTCTCTGCGCCCTTTGCGCCTCTGCGTCCTTTGCGTTGAATTGCCGTGATTGAATAGCTACTCGATCACTGGGTTTCGCCGTGCTCGTTCCCACCTGCAATCTGTTTCATTCGCGGACGCCTGCCGAGCACCGCGCCAGTGGTGAAAATCCGCCCCGCTGCTTACAATACCGCCATGACACTCGACGCCAAATCCGCCATGAACGTGGCCCACGTCCTCAGTGAGGCCCTGCCCTACATCCAACGCTTTGCCGGCAAGACCCTGGTCATCAAATACGGCGGCAACGCCATGGTGGACGAGGCCCTCAAGGACAGTTTCGCGCGCGACATCGTGCTGATGAAGACCGTCGGCATCAATCCGGTGGTGGTGCATGGCGGGGGACCACAGATCGGCAGCCTGCTGGAACGCATGGGCAAGCAGAGCGAGTTCCACCAGGGCATGCGGGTGACCGACCGCGAGACCATGGACGTGGTGGAGATGGTGCTCGGCGGTCTGGTGAACAAAGAGATCGTCAACCTCATCAACCGCAAGGGCGGCAGCGCCGTGGGCCTCACCGGCAAGGACGGTGACATGATCCACGCGCGCAAGCTGAGCCTGCCCAAGCCGACCAGCGACCTGGCCGCGCCAGAGATCATCGACATGGGCCACGTCGGCGAGGTGGGCAGCATCGACCCCGCGGTGGTCAACATGTTGGTGCAGGGCGACTTCATCCCCGTGGTGGCGCCCATCGGGGTCGGCGACGACGGCAAGTCCTACAACATCAACGCCGACCTGGTGGCCGGCAAGCTGGCCGAGACCCTGTGCGCCGAAAAGCTCCTGTTGCTCACCAACACCCCGGGCTTGCTCGACAAGGAGGGCAAGCTGCTCACCGGTCTCGGTGCCGACCGGGTCAACCAGCTCATCGACGACGGCACCATCCATGGCGGCATGCTGCCCAAGATCCGCTGTGCCTTGGAGGCAGTGCAGGGCGGGGTGAAGACCGCCCACATCATCGACGGTCGCGTGCAGCACGCGGTGTTGTTGGAGATCTTCACCGACGAGGGTGTGGGTACCCTGATTCGCTCACGGCCCCACTGAGCATCGGTCTCGCCGAGGAGGCGGGGGATCGCCGGCAGGTCTCCTTGTGCCCCACAGGCATCCAGCGCCCCCTTTCGGACCGTACCCCGGGGCCTCGATCCCTTGCGAGAGGACCCAAAACCACCATCAAGACGTAACCCATGCCCAACAAGCCTTCCCGCGCGCAACAGATTCTCCAGGCCCTCGCCCAGCAGCTCGAGGCCAGCCCCGGCCAGCGCATCACCACCGCCGCCCTGGCGCGCGAGCTGGGTGTCTCCGAGGCCGCCCTGTATCGGCACTTCCCGAGCAAGGCGCGCATGTTCGAGGCGCTGATCGAATTCATCGAAGAGACCGTGTTCGGCCTCATCGGCCGCATTCTCGACGACAAACCCACGGCGCAGGCGCGCTGCGAGGCCATCCTCGGCGTGCTGCTCGGCTTCGCGGCGCGCAATCCGGGGCTCTCGCGCATCCTCGTCGGTGACGCCCTGACCGGCGAGAACGAACGCCTGCGCCTGCGCATCACCCAGTTCTACGATCGCCTGGAGACCCAGCTGAAGCAGATCCTGCGCGAGGCCGAGACGCGTGGCGAACTGCCCGTGGGCAATCCCTCCGCGGCCAGTGCCAACCTCCTCCTGGCGGTGGCCGAGGGGCGCATGAATCAGTTCGTGCGCAGTGGTTTTCGGCGCTCCCCCCTGGAGCGCTGGGATCAGCAGTGGGCGCTCTTGTCGGCGAGTCTGTTTCCTCCCCAGGGGTAGCGCGGCCCGAGGCCGCACCCACGGGATGGGTCGTCATCCCCGGATAGGATTGCGTATGGACTGGCCCACCCAACTGCTGTTGTTCGTCGTTTCCCTGGTGGCGAACGTCTTCTCCGCCTTCGCCGGGGGCGGCGCCGGCCTGCTGCAGTTCCCCCTCCTCATCTTCCTCGGCCTGCCTTTCGGCGTGGCCCTGGCCACGCACAAGATCGCCAGCGTGGCATTGGGCGTGGGCGCCACCGTGCGCAACCTGCGTGAGGGCAGCCTGCACGGCCGCCTGACCCTGTTCATCCTGCTCTTCGGCCTGCCGGGGGTGATCTTCGGCGCCAGCTTCATCCTCTTCGTGCCAGACCGCCACGCCGAGGTCGCCCTCGGTCTGCTCACCGTGGGGCTGGGTCTGTACTCGCTGTTCAAGCCCAGCCTGGGGCAGGTGTCACGGCCCATGCCTCAGACCGCTTGGCGCTACGCGGTGGGCGGGCTGGTGCTGTTCCTCATCGGTATCCTCAACGGCTCGCTCACCTCCGGCACCGGGCTGTTCGTCACCCTCTGGCTGGTGAGCTGGTTCGGCCTCGACTACAAGCGCGCGGTGGCGCACACCCTGGTGCTGGTGGGCCTGTTCTGGAA
>JANTGX010000111.1 GCA_024762755.1 Gammaproteobacteria bacterium | reverse complement strand
TCGAGCCGCCGCCCGAAAAGTCCCCCATCGCCCTCTCCATCGGTGAACCCCGGCACGCCCCGCCACACTTCGTCGTCGAAACCCTCATCAGCCATCTGCACGGTCTGGAGAACTACCCCGTGACCCAGGGCGGGACGCCGCTGCGCGAGGCCATCGCCGGCTGGCTGTCGCGGCGTTTCGCGGCCACCGTGGATCCGGCCAGCCAGGTGCTGCCGGTCAATGGCACCCGCGAGGCCCTATTCGCCTTCGCCCAGGCCGTGGTCGACCGCAGCGCGGACCCGCTGGTGGTGATGCCCAACCCCTTCTACCAGATCTACGAAGGCGCCGCCCTGCTCGCCGGTGCCGAGCCCTGGTTCGTCAATTGCACCGCCGAGAGCGACCTTCTGCCGGACTTCGACGCCGTTCCCGAAGAGGTCTGGCGCCGCTGCCAACTGCTCTACCTGTGTTCGCCCGGCAACCCCACCGGTGCGGTGCTGGATGCCGCCAGCCTGCGCCGCCTGATCGCCCTGGCCGACGCGCACGACTTCGTCATCGCCGCCGACGAATGCTATTCGGAGATCTACTTCGAGGAAGACCAGGCCCCGGTGGGCCTGCTGCAGGTGGCCGCAGAGATGGGACGCGATGACTTCCGGCGTTGCGTGGTCTTCCACAGCCTGTCCAAGCGCTCCAACCTGCCGGGTCTGCGCGCCGGCTTCGTCGCCGGCGACGCCGAGATACTGGCCAAGTTCCTGCTCTACCGCACCTACCACGGCTGTGCCATGCCGCTGCCCAGCCAGGCCGCCAGCATCGCGGCATGGAACGACGAGGCCCATGTGGCGCAGAACCGCGCCGAATACCGGCAGAAATTCGACGCCGTGCTGCAGATCCTGCAGCCGGTGCTCGAGGTCGAGCGACCCCAGGCCGGATTCTACCTCTGGCCCCGAACACCGCTCGACGACGAGACCTTCAGCCGTGAGTTGTTCGCCCGCGAGAACGTCAGCGTCGTGCCCGGTCGTTACCTTTCACGCGAGGCCCACGGTCTCAACCCTGGCGAAAACCGGGTACGCATGGCACTCGTCGCGCCATTGGACGAATGCATCGACGCGGCGCGACGAATCCGCCGTGTCTGCGAAACCCTGAACTAACATCATTTAGAGGACTACAAACCATGGCCGACCTGAAACAAGTCATCGAAGACGCCTTCGAGAACCGCGCCGAGATCACCCCGCGCACGGTGGACACTCACGTCAAGGAATATGTCAACGAGGCCATCCGCCTGCTCGACAGTGGCGAATTGCGCGTGGCGGAAAAGGTCGATGGCCAGTGGCTGGTCCATGAATGGCTGAAGAAGGCCGTGCTGCTCTCCTTCCGCATCAACGACAACGAATTCATGAAGGGCGGCTTCACCAACTATTTCGACAAGGTGCCCTCCAAGTACTCCGAATACAATGCCCGCGACTTCCGCGAGGCCGGCGTGCGCGTGGTGCCGCCTGCCTCCGTGCGCAAGGGCTCCTACATCGCACCCTCCGTGGTACTGATGCCCTCCTACGTCAACATCGGCGCCTATGTGGATTCGGGCACCATGGTCGATACCTGGGCCACGGTCGGTTCCTGCGCCCAGATCGGCAAGAACGTGCACCTCTCCGGCGGCGTCGGCATCGGTGGTGTGCTCGAGCCCCTGCAGGCGGCCCCCACCATCATCGAGGACAATTGCTTCATCGGCGCCCGTTCCGAGGTGGTCGAGGGCGTCATCGTCGAAGAGGGCTCGGTCATCTCCATGGGCGTATACATCGGCCAGAGCACCAAGATCTACGACCGCGAGACCGGCGAGGTCAGTTACGGCCGTGTGCCGGCCGGCTCGGTGGTGGTGTCCGGCAATCTGCCCTCCAAGGACGGCAGCTACTCCCTGTATTGCGCGGTGATCGTCAAGAAGGTGGATGAAAAGACCCGCGGCAAGGTCGGTATCAACGAACTGCTGCGCGATATCTGATCGGGTCGGACGGCAGACCTATCTGCCCTATAAATGCTTGTTTGCCACAGAGGCACAGAGCTCACGGAGAAAATGAACGATGTCCATCATTCCGGGTGAAGCGCAGCGCGGACCCGGAATACACCGACTCGAAGATCCGGCGTTTCTGGATTCGGGCTTCCTCCGAAATGACGGTGCGGACATTTCAAAACGGCTTTTCTCTGTGGCCTCTGTGTCTCTGTGGCAACCCTCCTACGGTAGAACCACATGACCACCCTCTACGGCATCAAGAACTGTGACACCGTGCGCAAGGCCCGCCAGTGGCTCGACGCCCACGGCATCGACTACACCTTTCACGACCTGCGCAGCGACGGCGTGAGTGAAGCGGACCTGCGCCGCTGGGCCGATGCCGTGGGCTGGGAGACCCTGCTCAACCGCCGCAGCACCACCTGGCGGCAACTGCCCGCCAGTGCGCGCGAAGGCATCGACGCCGAGCGGGCCATCGCCCTGATGCGGGAGCATCCGACCCTCATAAAGCGTCCCGTCCTGCAGACGGGAGAGACCCTCCTGGTGGGCTTCAAGCCCGACGACTATGCCGCCCTCTTCGGCTGAGAACACTGCCATGTCCGAGACCCTCGACCTCGCCCGCCAACTCATCGCCCGCCGCTCCGTCACCCCCGAGGACGCCGGCTGCCAGGAGATCATGATCCAGCGCCTGGAGGCCATCGGCTTTCATGTCGAACGTCTGCGCTTCGGTGAAGTGGACAACTTCTGGGCCCGGCGCGGTGAGCAAGGCCCCCTGTACGCCTTCGCCGGACACACCGACGTGGTTCCCACGGGGCCCGAGACCAACTGGAAATATCCCCCTTTCGAGCCCACCGTGGTGGACGGCATGCTCTACGGCCGCGGCGCGGCGGACATGAAGGGCAGCCTGGCGGCCATGGTCACTGCCTGCGAACGCTTCGTCGCGGCGCATCCCGATCACAAGGGCTCCATCGGCTTCCTCATCACCAGCGACGAGGAGGGCCCGGCCGTGGACGGCACGGTGAAGGTGGTACAGCACCTCGAGGCCCGAGGCGAGAAGATGACCGGCTGCCTGGTGGGCGAGCCCACCTCCACCGCGCGCGTGGGCGACGTGATCAAGAACGGCCGCCGGGGCTCCCTGGGCGGCATTCTCCGGGTTCGCGGCGTACAGGGTCACGTCGCCTACCCGCAGTTGGCGCAGAACCCCATCCACTTGGCGGCGCCGGCGTTGGCCGAGTTGGTGGCGGCCAGCTGGGACCAGGGCAATGCCTTCTTCCCCGCCACCACCTTCCAGATCACCAACATCCACGCCGGTACCGGCGCCACCAACGTGATCCCCGGCGAGCTCGAGGTGTGGTTCAACTTCCGCTTCTCCACCGAGGTCACCGCCGAGCAACTGGAGCGACGGGTGGAGGCCATTCTCGATCGCCACGGTCTCGACTATGGCCTGGACTGGACGCTCTCGGGGCAACCGTTCCTCACCCCCCGCGGCGAGTTGGTCGATGCCGCCTGTGCGGCCGTCGAGGCGGTCACCGGGCAGACACCGGCACTCTCCACCACCGGCGGCACCTCCGACGGTCGCTTCATCGCGCCGACCGGCGCGCAGGTCCTGGAACTCGGCCCCCTCAACGCCACCATCCACAAGGTCGACGAATGCGTCAGCGCGGAAGACCTGGACCTGTTGTCGCAGATGTACGAAGGCATCCTGCAAAGGCTGCTCTTGGCGTGACACGCCATGGTGCGCGCGAGGGCGGCATCGAGCGGCCGCCTCCCGCGGCGAAGGTCCATGAAAATATTCAAGACGGCAGCGAGCGCCGCCCGCTCAGCCGTCGAAACACCAGCCAAGGCGACGTGAATCGATATGAATACCGAACAGACACTGCGTGAACGCAGCGAATCGAAATGCGAACTCTGTGCCTCCGACACGGAGCTCGCCGTCTATGAGATCCCGCCCAACGCTGACGGCAGCGCCGAGCACAGTGTGCTGCTCTGCCACACCTGCCGCACCCAGATCGACGATCCACAGGCCATGGAGCCGAACCACTGGCGCTGCCTCAACGACAGCATGTGGAGTCAGGTGCCGGCGGTGCAGGTCATGGCCTGGCGCATGCTCGATCGCCTGCGTGGCGAAGGCTGGCCACAGGATCTGCTCGACATGCTCTACCTGGACGAAGAGACCCTGGCCTGGGCGCAGGCCGCCGGCGAGGGCGGCGAGGAAGAGGCCGTCGAGCACCGCGATAGCAACGGTGCCGAACTGGCCGCCGGCGACACGGTGACCCTGATCAAGGATCTCAACGTCAAGGGGGCCAACTTCACCGCCAAGCGCGGCACGGCCGTGCGCAACATTTCTCTCGTCGCCGACAATCCGCAACAGATCGAGGGCCGAGTCAACGGCCAGCAGATCGTGATCCTGACCCAGTTCGTGAAGAAGTCCGGCTAGATTCTCCCCGCACGGCGGGCCGGCTATCGCCACTCAAGGGTGATGCCCACCCTCCGCCCGGCTGATGCGTGCGACGAAGGGGTCGGCCTCCATGTCACCCAGGTCGGCATAATCCAGGTGATCGTAGTTCGCCGTATCGACAAACCCCCAGGGGGCCTCGTCGTCCGTGTACAGCGCCTGCAGATGGAGGCTCGCTTCGCGGTCGCCGAAGACCTGCCGCACCAGCGCCGGCAGGCCCAGGTCCGCCAGCCACAAGACCTCCACGTCCACGCCATCCACCTGCCCCAGATAGCGCTCGGCCGTGCGCCCCAGCACCGCCACGCTACCGCTGGGCTGGAGACGCCCCAGTAGGCCGGGGGCGATGATGCCTTGTAAGCGCCGCCAGTCGGGATAGCGACCCAGGGTACGCAGGTCACCCGGCTCATAATCCACGCGTTTGTGTTCGGCGGGGAAGATCCGGCTCAGCGCAATATCGCCGGTGACGCCCCGTTGCCAGCGCTGGCGCTGGGCCCTCCCCTCGCCCCAGGTGGCCACCTGCCGCGGCGTGCGCAGCAGATACCAACGGTGGCTTGTCGCCTTTGGCCGGCGGGCGAGCTGGATGTTGCGCGTCTCGTATTGGGCGGCGACGAGGACTGCCGCCGTCTTGCCTGCCTCGGCCGGTGTATCGCCCTGCGCCAGTGCCTCCGCGGTCTGGCCGCCGACGAGCAGGAGCGCCAGGAACAACAGTCTGGACTTCATGGATTCTTCTCCTCGATGGAATGAAAGTCGATGGAATGAAAGTCGGTGGAATGAAAGTCGATGGAATGAAAGTCAAAGAAAGAGGGAGCGCCAGGCGCCCCCTCTCCCCAATGCCGTGCCCCGGCCAAGCGGCCGGTATAGGCCTCAATCGTCGTCGCGACGACGTTCTTCCTGGCGCCTCTCGCGCTCGGCCCGACGCAGTTTACGGTCCATGCGAGTGGCCTTGCGCATCACGTGGTAGATGACGTTCTGCTCCTGCACACCGTGCATCAAGTAGGCGCCCGGGCCGCCGGCATAGATGGCCACGTCTTCGCCGGCATGGGTCTCCGCGGAGAGGGGCACCAGGGCCTCTTGATGGAAGCCCTGCCCCTCTGTGTCGACGTCTGACAGGTCGGTGCGGCTGCCGGCGTTGATCGGTTCGCCGTAGGCGGTGTCGCCGCCCACGGCGAGGTCGTGGAAGCCACGGCCATTGGTGTAACCCAGGGTGGTATAGGGCATGCCGTCCTCGGCCAGCTGATCGACGCCGGTGGGATTGCCGGCACCGTCGTTGCCGACCACCTTGCCCAGGATGGGATTGCCGCGAGTGGGGTAGCCGGCGATGGTGAACACGTGGCTGTGATCGGCGGTGACCAGGATCAGGGTGTCGGCCATGTCCACCTTTTGCATGGCCGTCTCGATGGCCTTGGCGAACTCGATGGTGTCGGTGAGGGCGCGATAGGCATTGCCGGCATGGTGGGCATGATCGATTCGACCGCTCTCCACGTGCAGGAAGTAACCCTTCTCGTTGTTGTCCAGCACGTCGATGGCCTTGCCGGTCATCGCCGACAGGCTGGGCTCGCCGCCGAGGTCGCTGGGCCGATCGAAGGCGTATTCCATGTGTGAGCTCTCGAACAGGCCCAGCAGGTGATCCACCTGCTCCGTGTCGATGGCATCGAACTGGGCCTGGTTCCAGACGTAGACACTGTTGCGATCCTTTTCCTGCCACTCGGCGGTCAGGTCGCGGCCGTCCTTGCGCTTGCCCTGCTTACCTTCGCCATCCACCACCTCGCGCGGGATGAAGTGACGGCGGCCACCGCCCATGGCCACCTCCAGGCCGTCGCCGTAGGGGAACTCGATGAGCTGGCGAGCGATGTCCTTACAGCCATTCGCCTTGGCCTCGTCGGTGAGCTTGTCGTCGCTCTCCCAGTTGCGCTCCGGCGAGTGGGCATAGGTGGCGGCCGGGGTGGCGTGGGTGAGACGGGCGGTGGTGACCACACCGGTGGACATGCCGGCCATCTCGGCCTGCTCGAGGAAGGTGGTCAGCTCGTTGCCCTGCGTGCTGGCGCAGTTGCCGCGCTCGGCGTACTGATTGACGGAGATCACCCCTGCCTTGGACTTCACACCGGTCATCATGGCGGTCATGGTGCCGGCTGAGTCTGGCGTCTGCTGGTTGGTGTTGTAGGTCTTGGACAGTGCCACATAGGGCAGCAGCTCGAAGGAGAGCCTGTTCTCTTCGCCCTTGGCACCGCGCAGCTGGCCTTCCAGGATGCGCGCCGCGGTGACCGTGGAGACGCCCATGCCATCACCGACGAAGAGGATGACGTTCTTGGCCCGGTGTCGATCGGCGCGCAACTGCTGTGCCTGATCGACGGCACGGGCGCCGTCGTCATACCACTTCTCGGGTGATTCGGCGCAGGCGCTGCCGGCCAGTGAGAGGCCCACGGCCAGGGCCAGGGACGAAAGGGTGAAGGTCGAGCGTTTCATGCGGTGTTCTCCCGAGTGAAGTGAGCGCAGGGGTGCATCCCCTGTCCAGTCCGCGCAGGATAGGCGCCTTGCTTGACGGGGATATGACGGTGACATGAACGCGCCGTGACACAGGGGCTGACCCGGCTTGGGAGCCGGGTGCTAAGATGTCAGAACACCAAGAGACTCGGCAGGCAGACAGGAGAGAAAAGATGCAAAAGGGAAGATTCGGTGCCATGACCCGGCGGCGCGACGCACAACGACGCGGTATCTACACCGTGGCCCTGCTGGCGATGCTCGGGGTACTGCTCAGCGCCTGCGGCAGTGGGGAATCACGTCTGGGGGC
>JANTGX010000110.1 GCA_024762755.1 Gammaproteobacteria bacterium | reverse complement strand
TGTTTTTCCTTCGATGGCGAGCGTGGCGACGAAGGATGGAGCGCCAGGGGCTATTTCCGTGGCGAGGCCGATGTGCGCGAAGCGGGCTTTCCCATAGCGCAGCTGCGCTGGGACGCAGGGCAGAACTGGCCCCAACTGTTCGACGCGACCAACAGCGGTTCGCTCCTTTTCGCTATCGACGGCGAAGGGCTGGCGGGCCAGTCGTGGGGTGGCAGGCTCCGTGATCGCTACTGGAGCGTTGAACTGGTTTCCGCACAGCTGCCGGAGACGGGGCCGCGGACGGTATGGAAAGACCTGGGCGTCATGCAGGCGAAGATCCGCACCGAGGCCGAGGGCCTGCGGGTCCAGGCCATGCTGGAATACCAGACGCCCTCCCGTCAGGGGCGGCAGGGCGAGATCAGGCGCTGGCGGGCCACGGTGAACGGGCACCCCGGTGGAACCCCGGTATTTCTCGCGGTGCAGCCCGGTGAGTGGCAGGCGCTGAGGTTTGACTTCCCCTCCCTGCCGCCGGGTTCGAAACTGCTGCGTGTGATTCTGAGGCTCTTTGGCGAACCGTCCGAACTCGCCGCCAGTAACGGAAAGCCTGTGCATATCGACTACGTCTGCCCCGTGGTGCGTTGAGGGATCGGGACGTCCCGTAACCAAACCAGTAACCGCACAGAAACCCGGCGGGTGGAATAGTGAATATGAAAAAAGCTGGAGAAGGAGGCAGAGAGCGGGATACGGATCGGCTCGTCTATACCCGCGAGTCGATGGACACCGGCAGTTACCTGGTCCACGTCTACCGCAATGCCGCGGACCCGAGAGCCCCCCTGGCGGGCACGGTGGAACGTCTGGGGAACGGTGAGCGGCAGGCGTTTCATTCGGTATCGGAGTTGTTGCAATTGATGAACGTGGGCAAGGAAGTAATGGGAGAGAATAACGATGAATAGAAAAACCAGACAGATACGGGTTCACAAACCAGCTGGCCAGATGATTTCGTTTGTGCTTGCCCTGATCGTCATCCAGTTGTCCGCCTGTGGTGGTGGAGGAGGGTCTCCCGAGCTTCGTGACGCGGAGGCGCCGACGGCGGTGCTGGAGGTGTCCGACGGCTCGGGTCTACCGCTGGTCAACGGGCATATCGATTACGGCGAGGATTTCATCCTGTCCGCAAAAAGATCGTCGGATGCCGGCGGAGGCCGGGTAGTGGGTTATCGCTGGCAGGCGGTAACCAGCAGCGGCGGCGGGATGGATCTCGGCAAGCCGATAGACACGGACAGTGCCACGTTGCGCGTCAGTGCCAGCACCGCACCCGTACCAGTGGGTGTCCAGGAATACGAGCTGATCGTGATCGACGACAGCAATAATGTCTCCAAACCCGTGCGGGTGGAGGTCGTCGTGCAAGACAGCGTGGCACCGACAGCGGTGTTGGAGGTGTCCGACGGCTCGGGCCGACCGCTGGTCAACGGGCATATCGATTACGGCGAGGATTTCATCCTGTCCGCAAAAAGATCGTCGGATGCCGGCGGAGGCCGGGTGGTGGGTTATCGCTGGCAGGCGATAACCAGCAGCGGCGGCGGGATGAATCTCGGCAAGCCGATAGACACGGACAGTGCCACGTTGCGCGTCAGTGCCAGTACCGCACCCGTACCACTGGGCGTGCAGGAATACGAGCTGATCGTGATCGACGACAGCAATAATGTCTCCAAACCCGTGCGGGTGGAGGTCGTCGTGCAAGACAGCGTGGCACCGACGGCGGTGTTGGAGGTGTCCGATGCTTCAGGCCGACCGCTGGCCAACGGCAGTATCGCGCAGGGCCAGGACTTCATGCTCTCCGCCAAGCGTTCGATCGATGCCGGCGGCGGCAGTATCGCCCGTTATCACTGGACTGCTTCGACGGCCCCCGTCGGCATCTTTGCCGGTACGGGAACGGTGATCACCGATACCGACCATTTGACGGTCGATGCAAGCCATGTGCTGGTGCCGGCGGGCACGCAGACCTATCGCCTGGTGGTGGAGGACGATAGCGGTAACCTGTCCTCGCCGGCGGAGGTTCAGGTGGTGGTGTTCGTGCCCAACCAGCCGCCCTCGGTGGTGGTGAGCCTAGATCACGTCTCTGGCTTTGCACCGCTGACGGTGAATTTCGATGCCAGTGGCTCCAGTGATGCCGATGGCACTATTGCCAGTTATGCCTGGGACTTCGGTGATGGAGACAAGGGTGGTGGCGCAAAGGTATCGCACACCTACCAGACAGCCGGTGACTATTCCGTGGCGCTGACCGTCACCGACGATGATGGTGCCAGTGCCAGTCTAGATCCGAAGCTGCAGGTGCAGGTCCTACCGGCGCCGGTGGTCACCATCACCCCGGCTAGCGTATCGCTGGAGCCCACTGGGACTCAGCAATTCGACGCCCAGGTCTCCGGTGCCAGCAATACGGCTGTCGTCTGGTCGCTCGAAAAGAATGACTGTGGCAGCCTTGACGCCACTGGTCTGTTCACAGCGGGCAGTCCTGCGGCGAGCTGCAAGAATGTGGTGCGGGCCGTCAGCCAGGCCGACGACCGGGTGAGTGCCACGGCCGAGGTCGCCATACTGACCTGCAGCAATGCAACGTATACGGTGGACGACACGAACGATACTGCCGATGCCAACGCCGGAGACAAGGTCTGCGCCGACGCCGCCGGCAAGTGCACCCTGCGTGCGGCCGTTGAAGAGGCCAATGCCTGTGCCGGCCCCAACACGGTGGCTGTACCGGCCGGTACCTACGTGTTGACGCGGGGGCAATTGCTGATTACCGAGGAACTGGTCGTGACAGGTGCGGGACCGGCCGCCACCATTGTCGATGGTAATGCAAGCACCTTGGTGTTTCACATGAACGACAAAGTTGCCTCGGCCACCCTGGAGGGGATGACCGTGCGCAACGGCGTAGGTGGAATCAACTCCGGAGCCATGTCGACGACGATACGCAACGCCCATATCACGCACAACACCATTCCCGGCGACTCCTGGGGAGGTGGTTTAGATGCGTGGCAAGCGGGCGCGACGACCGTGGTGGAAAACAGCGAGATCACCTTCAACAAGGCGGGGCACGCCGGGGCGATCAAGTTCTCAAACAACAACCTAGTGTTACGAGGTGTGACAATCGCCAACAACCGTACCGATAACAGCCGTTATGGCGCCATTGTTGACTATTCGGGCAATCCCTCATCACTGACGATCGAAAACAGCACCATTGCGGGCAATGAGGGTACAGGTGTGACCCTGTCTGTGGCGCAGACCAGTATTACCAACTCGACGATAGCGGGTAGTTATGCAGCCGGGATCAACGCGGAGGGAAGCAGCACGGTTGATATCGTCAATTCCATTCTCTACGGCAATGGGCCGAACTGCTCGACCAGTGGCGGAGTGATTACCTCCGGTGGCCACAATATCGACAGCCGAAACACCTGTGGTTTCGCCGCAGCTGGGGATCGGGTGAATACCGACCCGCGGCTCGGTCCGCTGGCCGACAATGGCGGGCCGACCCGGACCCGTGGCCTGCAGTCAGGTAGTCCGGCCATCGATGCCGGGGACGATACGACCTGTCTGACCAGTGATCAGCGCGGCGTCGCTCGCCCCGCAGGCACGACCTGTGACATCGGCGCCTATGAAGACGATGGCACGGCGCTCACGGCCACCTGCCTGGGCAGCAACCTGCTGGTCACCAGCACCCTGGATGCCGTGGATGCCAACATCGGTGACGGCCTGTGTGACGATGGCGCAGGCAACTGCACCCTGCGCGCTGCCGTTCAGGAGGCCGATGCCTGTCCGGGTAGCGATGTCATCGATCTGCCGGCGGGCACCTATGCGCTGACCCTTGCTGGCCTGAACGAGAATATGGGCGCCGTTGGCGATCTTGATATTCATGACGACCTTGTGATTAACGGCACCGGAGCGGCGACAACCATCGTTGATGCCAGCGCCCCCTTCGATGACCGCATATTCCATGTGCTGAACAATGTGTCCACGACGCTCGATGGTCTGACTCTGCAGGGGGTCAATATCAACTTCAACGTCAATGGAGGCGGTATCGCGACTGGCGGGGAGCTTACGGTGAATGATGCCGTTATCTCTGGCAACAGCGGGGGAAATGGGGCAGGAATCTATGCGTCGGATAATGTCGCACGCGTCACCATCAGCAACTCGACCCTGTCGAACAATACAGGCGGATACGGCGGGGCCGTCTATATTGCAGGAACGCTGAATGCATCTGGATCGACCTTTTCCGGAAATACGGCATCCACCTACGGTGGCGCCATCTACGGTCACAACGGTGCCATGCTCAATATCGATACCTCGCTGATCGATAACAATGGCGGCACCTGGGCGGCCGTGGTCGGATGGGATGACGCCACGATCAATATCACCGATTCGACGGTGTCGAACTCTGTTCCGACCAATAATTCCACCCGTGGTGTGACTGGTTGGAGCAATTCCATTATCAACATCACACGTTCCACTATCAGCGGCAACGAAGGTGGTGTGAGCAGTACCGGCGCCAGTGGGTATGGTGGTGGTTCGGTGCTGAATATCACCGACTCGACAATCGCGGGGAATATCGGTACCGGCGTCGGTAGTTTCAGGTTCAACGGTGCAGGCATCTATTCGGACGGTACCGTCACCATCACCGGCTCGACCATTTCCAATAACAGGATCCAGAGTTCGCTGAGTGGTGGCGGTGGTGGGGCTGGCCTCTTCATGGCCGGAACTGGGACCATCGTCAACTCGACCTTTTCGGGCAATATCAATAGCGGTACCAATAGCTCGGGAGGGGCGATCTCATCGTGGGACGGTAATAGCCGGCTGTCGTTGCGCAATACGACATTCAGTGCGAACCAGTCCACCTGGGCCGGTGGTCACATCGCCTTTGCCGGCAGCCTGGATATGGTGAATACGATATTTTCCAGCGGTGACTGCGATCTGAGCGGTGCGGCGGCAGTGAAGTCCAACGGTCATAATATCGATGGCGGAAATACCTGCGGCCTTACCAATGCCACGGATATGCCCAACACCGACCCTCTGCTGAGTCCCCTCGCCGACCACGGCGGGCCTACGCAGACCCACGCCCTGCAAACCGGAAGTCCGGCCATCGATGCTGCCGACGATACGGCCTGCCCGGCCACCGACCAGCGGGGTGTGGTCCGGCCCCAGGGGGTTCATTGTGACATCGGGGCCTACGAGGCGCAGTAGCCGTGGCAAGGCCGGGGTCGATGTGGAACCGGGTCGGTTTCCGCATTGCGGAGGCTGTGATCGACGCCCGCCCGCGCTGGCGGGCGGGCATCCGGGGTGTGGCGGCAAGTCGGGCCGTGAGGGCCTCTGACCCGCCGCGGCATGTCCTGGGTGTCAGTGACCGGTGGCTATGCCGGGCAAGTGTGAAATCCTCGCTTCACCCCAGAAACAACCGATAGGCCGGGTTGTCCGTCTCTTCCCAGTGCTCGTAGCCGAGCTTGTCGAGAAATAACTGGAAGTCGTCACGGTCCGCCGGCGGCACCTGGACGCCGCACAGGATGCGTCCGTAGGCGGCGCCGTGGTTGCGGTAGTGGAACAGGGAGATGTTCCAGCGTCCGCCCATGCGCTGCAGGAAGCGCAGCAGGGCGCCGGGGCGCTCGGGGAACTGGAAGCGGAACACGCGCTCGTGTTCGGCGCCGTGGTTGTGGCCGCCCACCATGTAGCGGATGTGCATCTTGGCCATCTCGTTGTCGCTGAGGTCGAGCACCGGGTAGTCGGCGTCGCTCAGCTCGCGGATCAGGGCGTTCTTTTCCGGGTCGCCGCCGTGCATCTGCACGCCGACGAAGATGTGCGCCTGCGTGGGGTCGGCGTAGCGGTAGTTGAATTCGGTGATGCCGCGCAGGCCGATCATCTCGCAGAAGCGGCGGAAGCTGCCGGGCCGTTCGGGGATGGTGACGCTGAGCAGGGCCTCGCGGCGCTCGCCCAGTTCGGCGCGTTCGGCGACGTGGCGCAGGCGGTCGAAGTTCATGTTGGCACCGGAGTCGATGGCCACCAGTTCCTTGCCCTCGATGCCCTCGCGGGCGACGTACTTCTTCGCCCCGGCCACCGCCAGGGCGCCGGCCGGCTCGGCGATGGAGCGGGTGTCGTCGAAGATGTCCTTGATCGCCGCGCAGATCTCGTCGGTGCTGACCAGGATCACCTCGTCCACGGTCTCGCGGGCGATGCGGAAGGGCTCCTCGCCCACCTGGCGCACGGCCACGCCGTCGGCGAAGATGCCCACCTGGTCCAGCACCACCCGCTCGCCGGCCTCGAGGGCTGCGTGCAGGCAGGGGGCGTCGTCGGGCTCCACGCCGATGATGCGCGTCTCCGGGCGCAGGGCCTTGACGTAGGCGGCGATGCCGGCGATCAGCCCACCGCCGCCCACGGGTACGAAGATGGCATGGATGGGCGTGCTGTGCTGGCGCAGGATCTCCATGGCCACGGTGCCCTGGCCGGCGATCACGTCGGGGTCGTCGTAGGGCGGGACGTAGGTCATGCCGCGTTCGGCGACCAGTTCGCGCGCGTGGGCGTAGGCGTCGTCGTAGGCATTGCCGTGCAGCACTACCTCGGCGCCCAGGCGTTGCACGGCCTGCACCTTGATGTCCGGCGTGGTCTTGGGCATCACGATGAGTGCCTGCAGGCCCAGCCGCTGCGCCGCCAGGGCAACGCCCTGGGCGTGGTTGCCGGCGGAGGCGGTGATGACGCCCCGCTCGCGCTGCGCCGGGGTCAGCTGGGCGATCTTGTTGTAGGCGCCGCGCAGTTTGAAGGAGAACACCGGCTGCAGGTCTTCGCGTTTCAGCCAGAGACGGTTGTCGAGGCGTGCGGAGAGGGTCTCGGCGACCTCCAGCGGGGTCTCGTGGGCGACCTCGTAGACGCGGGCGTTGAGGATCTTTTTCGTGTAATGATCGAGCATGGGGCTAAGTTAACAGCTCGCCCGTTCAGTGTCAGGCGACTGGGCTATAATGCCGCACGCTTCTGTAGGAATGCGCCGAAGGTAGGGGCCGTTCCTGCGTCGTTCGTTAACCCGTCGCGGTAATGACCGCGGCGCCAAGGAACAACAATATGACTCAAGACGAACTGAAACAGGCGGTGGCCCGCGCCGCCATCGAATACATCGAGCCGGGCATGATCGTCGGTGTGGGCACCGGCTCCACGGCCAACTATTTCATCGACGAGCTGGCCAAGATCAAGCACAAGATCGAGACCACGGTAGCCAGCTCCGAGGCCTCGGCCGCGCGCCTCAAGGGCCACGGCATCCCGGTGGAGGATCTCAACATGGTCAGTGAGATCGGTGTCTACGTGG
>JANTGX010000109.1 GCA_024762755.1 Gammaproteobacteria bacterium | reverse complement strand
CATCTGCAAGAAGCCGCGATGTTCCTCGTAGCGCTCACCGAGCAGTTCGATCACCAGCAGGCGCCGCCCGGCCCAGCGCAGGGCGACGGCCTCCAGCGCCTGTTCCCCGCCCCGCGCATCCGTCTCCACCCAGGGGCCGGAGCGCAGCGGGGTGGTGGCGTGCTCCCAGGCCTGCTCCGCCTCGACGAGAAAATTCTCCAGAAAGGGAAATTCCTGCTGCGGGCGCAGTCCCTCACCGGCCTGCCACAGTTTGCCGCACAGCGCGTCGAAGCCCGCTGGCGGTGCACCCACCAGCTGAAAGCTGCCGTCGGCGTGCTGCTCCAGCACCACCATGTCGAGGGCATTGCACAGGATCGGCACGGGCATGGCATGGGCCGTCTCCAGCGGCGCCGGGCGGGCGGATTCCAGACGCTGCAGGCGACGGCGCAAGAGGTTGAGTTCATTGGCCTTCTGCTGCGCCTGGGCGCGCCAATACAGGCTCTTGCTGCGGTCGATCAGCACCACCCAGTCGCGGCGGGGTTCGGGCAGGAGGTGGATATCGGCATAGCGATCCGGGCCGAGTTCCACCGCGGCCAGGGTCAACGGGGTCTCGTCCAGGGGCAGCATGCCCTCGAGAAACAACAGCTGCGCCGCCGCCGGCTCACCCGGCATCAGACCCTGCAGGCCGAAGCAGGCCAGATCACCACCCATGTCGTCGAGGCGGCCGTCCTTGCCGATCTGCAGGTAGGCGCTGGCGTCTTGTTGCAGGCACTGCTGTAGCAGATCTCTGGCGACCGCCGGTGGCAGCTCGTCGATCATTCGGCCCCCAACATCTCTTTGCCCAGGGTGACGAAGGCCTCCTCCACGCCGTGGCCGGTCTTGGCGCTGGTCTCCAGTACGCTCCAGCCACGGGCCACCAGGCGATCGATGTCGCGCGGATCGATGTGCCAGCTCTCGGCCAAGTCGGCCTTGTTGATGAGCAGGACGAAGGGCACCTCGCCGACCTCGTCGAGGGCCTTTTCGTGCAGCATCAGGGCGGTATCCAGGGTCTCCGGCCGGGTGCCGTCCACCACCAGCAGCAGCCCTGCGGCGCCGCGCAGATAGGGCAGGCGCAGACTGACGAACTCGTCTTCGCCGGCTAGATCCCAGAGGATCAACTCCAGCGGCTGGTCGTCGATGACCAGCGACTTCTTGTCGATCTTGACCCCCAGCGAGGTCTGGTATCGGGCGTTGAACAGGCTCTTGACGAAGCGCTCCACCAGCGAGGTCTTGCCCACGGCAAAGGCCCCCAGGAGACAGACCTTCTTACGCATCATGGTGTTTCTCCTCCCGCCCCGTCGAGGCGGACATCGAGGGTGACCCGGCGATTCTTCGCCCGTCCTTGGGGCGTCTGCGCGTCGCTCGCCGGTTCGTCGCTGCCGGCGGCCCGCACAGCGAGCAGGGCCGGATCGACACCCAGTTCGAGCAACTGCCGGCGCAGCCACTGCGCCCGCTGGCCACTGAGGGCGCGATTGCGCGCCGGCGTGCCCGAGGCATCACTGTGTCCGACCAGGGTCACCTGCGGCGTCAGCCCCAGCGACTGCGCCAGGGCCTGCAGGCGGCGGAGATCGTCGGCCAGGCGCGTGAGGCTCGGCGTATCGATCTCACCCCGCGGGGTGTCCACGCCGAAGTGGATCACCTGCCTGCCCAAGTCGGCACGTAGAGACTGCAACTCGGCGCGGGCCGGATCCTGCAGCGCGCCGTCGTCCAGCGCCGTCACCCCCGGCAGGGCCAGGGCCAGGCGCCGGGCCTCTTCGACCCAAGCGGCCGGGGCGCTGCCACGCAACCGCAGCACCCCGCCATCCAAGGTCAGATCCACCGTCGGCGGTGGTTGCAACAGGCGCCGCGCACGGGTCAAGACGAAGGCCGGCACCAGGGCCTGATAGGGCTCGAAGCGGAACCTCAGGCGCTCCACCGGGAGGGGCGCGTCGCCGAGCAGCGAGCGGGGCTCGACGGCCAGCGGATCGCGCAGGCCCTCGATACGATAGCCATCGCCGTCGGCCACCGCCTGGGTCACGACGATGCCCGGGGCCCGGTCCAGGCGTTCGCGATAGGCCTCGAAGGCCTGTTGCTCCCGCAGGACCAGGAAGCCCCAATAGCCACTGCCGATGAGCAGGGCCAGCAGCAGGACGATGAGCAGTGGCGAGGTCCGCCGCGGACGTTCTCGGTAACGGGCCTGCAGGCAGCCCTCGAGGATGTGTTGCACCTCGGCCGTCTCGAAGGCCGCCGGATCGCCATGGAATTCACGCAGGGCGGCGGCCTGGGTCTGGTGGATCGCCTCCAGCGCGCGGCGAAACACACCGCGCAGTGCCTCTGGCGGGGTGCCACGGATGGCCCCGGCGATGACCGCCTCGGGGCCCTGCTCCACCCACAGGGTGAGGTCGCCCATCTGGATACCATCGAGGGGCTGCCTGCCGGCGCTGGAGAACGAATCGTGCATGAAGTCCTGGATCGCCGTGAGCATGGCGGAGACCAGGTCGGCGTCCTCGAAGGCCACGTCGGGCGCACTCAGGTGGCGCAGCAGGATGCCGCTCTCGCGGTGGATCAGAAACACCTGTTCGACACGGAATTCCAGGCTGTGCAGCAGCACCACCTCGGCGAAGGGGCGCCCGCTGCGCCAGGCCTCCAGACGCCACATCAGGCCCTGGCGCGAGAAACTGTGCTCCAGCACCTCGTTGAGGGACTGCAGCATCTGCCTCAGGGTCTCGGCCATGGCCTTGCGGATGGCCGGGCCGATGACGGGATACAGGGCGTCGGCGAAACGGCGTCCGTCGCGGCGCACGGCGTCGTGGATGATGGTCTCGACGGTGGGGGCGAGGGCCTCGCTCAGGGATTCGCCCGTCTCGCTCTCCGTGGCGCTCAGGCGCAGGGCCTCGGGCAGCACCCGGCCGACGTCGCGCGCGCGCAGGCGGGGGTCGTCCAGGCGCTCGCCCAACTCCTCGATACGCCGCTGCTCTGGCTGCAGCAGAAGACGCCGCAGGGCGCTCAGGCCCTCGTCGCCCGCAGGCGGGCGGGGGGCGACGCCCACCTCAGGCCTTCCCGCCGCCTTCCGGCAGGGCGCCGCCGAGGCGGGCGGCGAGTTCGTTGAACAGCTCGGAGAGGGCCGAACGGTCCACCTTCTGCTCGCGCAGGGTGGCGGCCTCCTGCTGCAGGCGTTCGCCGTTCTCGGCGTGGCGGGCGGCGATCTCGGCGGCCAGGGTGCGGGCCTGCTGCTCCAGTTGCTGGCGCAGTTCCGCCGTGGCCTGCTGCAGGGTCTCGTCCAGACCGGCCAGGGTGCCGGCCAGGTCCTGCTCGGCGGCCAGTCGGTCGTCGTGTTCACCGTCGAGACGCTTGACGAGGTCCGTCATCTCCCGTTCGAGGGCCTGTTCCAGGGCGGCGAGACGCTCGGCCTGTTCGTCGCGCAGGCGGCCCACCTCCTTCAGGATGCGCTCCTCCAGTTGCGAGAACTTGCGTTCGTAGTCGCGCATCTGGCTGCCGAAGAGGATGTCTCGGATCTTGTCGACGCTCTCCTCTTCACCGATGCCGGCCTCTGCGGCGGGGGATGCCTTGGCGCTGGCGCTCTTCTTGGTCACTGGGCCCTCCTTTGACTCATTCCGTTGGCCGGCCTGCCACTGCCGACCATTCAAACCTTCTGGGCATGAAAGCACAGATTACCGCCCCGTGCCATGCGACGCCCCCTGTCCTGCCGTCGTTCGCATGCCCGCGCCCACGAACATTGCCGACATTGTCGACAATGTCGGCCAGTGAGCCCCCTTGCCAACCCTCATACGACAAACTCCCCATGAGTTTATTCCTTATCAATTCAGTCACTTGAAAAAATATGGCGCCGGCAACCCCGGGTTGGCATCGCACCTGCAATACCTGACTTGCACAATCAAGCATTCCCTGATGCGCAACCCTGACGAAACGACCGAAAGAGGAAAACCATTATGTCCACGCTCACCCACAGCCCTCTCACTGCCTGGGACCGTGTTGCCCGCCTCCTTCTCGGCGGCCTGCTGATCGGCCTGGTGATGAGCTTTGCCCCCGTCGTGCCGGCCTGGCTGGCCCTACTGGCCACCTACCCCGTACTGACCGCCATCATGGCCTGGGATCCGCTGTATGCGGCCGCCGATGCCCTGCACCGCCCGTCGCACCACTGGATGCACAAGCCGCTCACCGGCTCGCACTGATCACGCGTCCGTCCGCGACACTCACCAGATCGCCGTCACCCAGCCGCCGGCGATCCCCCGTTTGCCCCCGCAAGGGGCGTGCGCCCCCCTCCTACGCACGCCCCTTTTTTTCAACCGGGAGGCCACGGCTCGCCGCCCGCCTTCAGGCCCTCGCCGGGGACAGGACGATGGCAGCGGCAGCTGGAAGGTCTCATGTATCACCCGTAGCGTTGTCCCGACTCTTTACCCGACTGTTTAACTCATGATTTTACTGCTTTAATGGAGGTAACATCTGCCGCGCAAGAATCGTCACATGCCTTCCCCCTTCGACGCCCCCGTCCTCAACGAGACCGTCGCCAGCGTGCTGCTGGAGGCGGCGTCACTCATGGGGCGTTCGCTGCAACCGGAACTCGCCATCAACGGCATGCTCGCCCTCCTCGCCGACCGCTTGCACCTGGACAAGGGGCGGGTGCTGCTGCCGGAGGCCGGCCATCCGGGCAGCGGCCTGTTACGCATCCACTACGCCCATGGCCTGAGCGCGCCGGAGCGTCTGCGCGGCGCCTATGCCCTGGGCGAAGGGGTGACCGGCGACGTCATGCGCACGGGACGCATCGCCCTCGTGCGCGACGTGAGCCGGGAGCCGCGCTACCTGGCGCGGGTCACCGATATGCCGCCACGCGGCGACGAGCCGCTGGCCTACATCGCCGTGCCCATCATGCGCGACGAACGGCCCATGGGCGTACTCGCCGTGCAGCCCATGCGTCCGCCGCACAACGATTACCGCAGCGACCTGTATGCCCTCCAGCTCATCGCCGCCATGATGGGCCAGGTGCTGCGCATCCACCGCCGGGTGGAAGAGAAGACCCGCCACCTGGTGAACGAAAACTGGGAGCTGCGCCAGAACCGCCGCCTGGAGGGCACCGCTTACGGCATCATCGGCGACAGCCCACCCCTGCGCGACGCCCTCCGTCAGGCCCTGCGCGCGGCCGATTCCCAGGCCCCGGTCCTGCTCACCGGCGAATCCGGGTCCGGCAAGGAACGCTTCGCACGCATGCTGCACCTGGCCTGCGCCCGGCGCGACCGGCCCTTCATCTGCATCAACTGTGCGGCGATTCCGGAGCAGTTGCTGGAATCCGAGCTGTTCGGCCACGAGAAGGGCAGTTTCACCGGCGCCATCAGTGCGCACAGCGGCAAGTTCGAACAGGCCCGGGGCGGCACCCTGTTCCTCGACGAAATCGGTGACATGGGGCTGGAGCTGCAGGCCAAGCTGCTGCGCGTGCTGGCGGACGGCCGCATCCAGCGCCTCGGCAGCGAAAGGGAGATCGCCACCGACGTGCGCATCATCACCGCCACCCACAAGGATCTGCGCCAGGCCGTCAACGCCGGTGACTTCCGCCTCGACCTCTATTACCGCCTGAACGTCATCCGCATCCAGGTACCCAGCCTGCGCCAGCGCCGGGACGACATCCGCCTGCTGGCCTCCTACTTCCTCAACCGCGAAAACCAGGCCCTGGGCCGCAACGCCGCCCTCACCCCGGCGGCCATCGAACGCCTGGAGGACTACCCCTGGCCGGGCAACATCCGCCAGCTGGAAAACGTCATCAAGCGCGCCGTGGTGATGGGGGAAACGGCCCGCATCGAGCGGGCCGACATTCAGCGCATCCTCGACGAAGAGGCCGGTCTCGCGCCGCCCGACGGCACACGTCCCGCCATGGACGAGGCAGCGCCGCCCGTCGGCCGCCCCTATCGCCGCATCCGCCACGAAGAGGGCGAGGCCATTCGTCGCGCCCTGCACCAGGCCCGTGGCAACAAGACCCTGGCCGCCCAACAGCTCGGCCTGACCTCACGCCAGCTCTACTACCGCATGGCCAAGCTGGGTATCCCTCTGAATCCGGACTGACGCGAGCCCGGTACGCGGCGGGCCGTTTCACGGACGACCTACAGCCCCGGATCAGTGCTCGGAAAATCAGTGTTCGGAAAAGGTATCGCGCAAGCGGCAAACCAGCTCGCCGATGGGGCGCGGCCGGGGTGGGCTGAGCTGCGCCGCCAGGTAGTCGTGCACCGCCTTGTGCGGGTCCGTCTCGGCGGTGAGCACGGCGTCGATACCGCCCTGGCGCATGCGCCGCAGGAAGCTCTCCCCGGCGCTGATGGCGATGAGGGCCGAGATGCCGTCCAGCGGATGGGGGCCGTCGTCCTTGAAGTGGTGAAAGCGCTGCGCCTTGGCCAGGCTGACCTGCGCCACGCTGGGCGCGCCTTCCTCGGGGATCTCGAACAACAGCCAATTCGAGGCCTGACCGGCATGACCGGTGACCCGTTTGAAATCCTTGCTGCACACGGCGATTCTCAACATCACTCACCTGCCTGACGATCTTCACCCTGCCCGACCGGGGACGGTCGTCGTCCCCGGTCAGGCCCCTCACTCACTCCTCCAGCTCGGCCCGTTTCTCGATCAGGCGGATCTGGCCGTCGCGCTCCTCGATCTTAAGCCTGGTCAGCGATCGACCGGCGCAGATCTCGCTGCGACAGAGGCCGGTGTCCGGCTCGTAGACGATACCGTGCATGGAACAACGAAGGAACTCGCCCGTCTCGTCGAACACATGGCAATGTTCACAATCCAGCGCCTTGGGCATGTGCACGCATTGATTGAGAAACTAAGACAAACGCTAACAAAGTCTCATTCAGCGAGCCTCTGGGCGTCCAGCCCGCAAGGCGCGTTGGCGCCGGCAGGGTGGTTGCCCTGACAAACCAACGCAACGCCGCGGATGGGCGACCCAGAGGCTCGCCCGGAGGGAGCGCCCCACACGTTCCGGCTCGGCGTTGCGGCACTCGGAAAGGGCTAGCCATTCCCTTCGGGCCGCGCCTTGATCCGGAACGTGTGGAGCGCTCTGAATGAGGCTTTGTTAGCGTTTGTCTTAGTTACAGTAGGCGACACCCCGGTGACGGACCAGGATGGCCTCACAAAGGCTGCCGCGATACCACACACGAAAGCCATGACTGGCCTGCTCCGCCAGACTGGCCGAACTGCAGATGGGGCGTGACGGGCGCCGGGGCTGGACCATCAGCGTGAGCCTCCTTGTGGCATCATCTCGGCTCCCTCGTGGCGATCGCCTATAACCCGACAGACTCCTAGCGGCGTCCCTTGGG
>JANTGX010000108.1 GCA_024762755.1 Gammaproteobacteria bacterium | reverse complement strand
AGGAGGAAGGGAACGCAAACCTCAAACTGCGGGTATTCATCTCCGGCGGCGGTTGTTCCGGTTTCCAGTATGGATTCACCTTCGACGAGAACGTCAACGATGCCGACACGGTGATGGAAAAGGATGGTGTCACTTTTCTCGTCGACCCCATGAGTTACCAATATCTGGTGGGCTCCGAGTTGGACTATACGGAAGGGTTGCAGGGCGCCCAGTTCGTGATCCGTAATCCCAACGCCAGCACCACGTGTGGTTGTGGGTCGTCCTTCTCGGTCTAGATCACAGCCTCGTTGGTTACCTGCGGGAGGCCTGGTGCCTCCCGTTTTTGTTATTCTTGCCAGAATGCGATTCCAGCAATAGCGGAGAGAACATATGAGTGAATACCTGCCCGGGCTGGCCGGCGTGCCTGCCACCAAGTCCAATATTTCGGACATCGATGGTGAAAAGGGCGTCCTCTATTACCGGGGCTATCCCATCGAGCAGCTGGCCGAGAACAGTAGCTTCGAAGAGACCACCATGCTCCTGCTGGACGGTGAACTGCCAACGGCCGATGCCCTGAGCGAGTTCAGCCAGCAACTTCGAGACAATCGCTGGGTGAAGTACCACATCAAGGAACTGATGAAGACGCTGCCGGCGACCGGGCATCCCATGGATATGCTGCAGACGGCGGCGGCCAGCCTCTCCATGTTCTATCCGGCCAAGGACTGCCTGACCAGCCAGGACGGCTGTGAAGACATCAACTACGTGCACAATATGACGGTGAAGATCATTGCCAGCCTGGCCACAGTGGTGGCGATGTGGGAGCACCTGCGAAATGGCTACGAGCCACCAGATCCCCGCGCAGACCTGAGTCATGCAGAGAACTTCCTGTACATGTTCACGCGCAAGGAGCCGGACCCGCTGCTCGCCCATATCATGGATGTCTGCTTGATCCTGCACGCCGAGCACACCATCAATGCCTCGACCTTTTCTGCCTTGGTCACGTCTTCCACCCTGGCGAGCCCCTACAGTGTCATCGCTGCCGCCATTGGGACCCTGTCGGGGCCCTTGCACGGTGGGGCGAATCAGCGGGTTCTGGAGATGCTGAGGGAGATCGGCAGCCCCGAACGCGCCGAGGCCTATGTCGAGGAAAAGTTGGCCAACAAGCAGGTCATCTGGGGAATGGGGCACCGCGAATACAAGACCAAGGATCCGCGGGCGACGATCTTGCAGGGCTTGGTGAGCAAACTGATGGCGTCGCGTGGCGCCGCTGCCAATCCCTTGCTCGAGACGGCCCTGGCCGTCGAGAAGGCGGCGGAGGAGCGTCTGGGGCACAAGGGCGTCTACGCCAACGTCGACTTCTATTCCGGAATTCTATACAACGAGATGGGGATTCCCGCCGATCAGTTTACCGCCATCTTCGCCATGGCACGCGCTGCCGGCTGGCTGTCGCATTGGCGCGAGCAGCTGGGCGACAATCGCATCTTCCGCCCCACCCAGGTCTATACCGGGAAGCCGCCGCGCGACTACATTCCGTTGGAAAAACGTTCATGAGCGGGGTCGCCGAATGGACCCGGCGCACCGCCCTACCGGATCAAGCGGGATAGATACCCCCCAGTACCACAGCCTCTCGCGCCCCGGTCACGGCCGGCAGATTGCCAGGCCGGCCGGCCAGGGTCTCACGCGCCAGCCAGGCGAAGGCCACGGCCTCGACCCAGTCCGGCGCCAGCCCGGCGCCCGTCGTATCGCTCACCGGCGTCGGACCCAGCAGGGCGCCGAGTCGTGCCATGAGCTGACGGTTGTGCGCACCGCCTCCGCAGACCCACACGGCCGTCGCAGCCGGCGCATGGCGCTGGATGGCCTCCGCGGCACTCCTTGCGGTGAACTCGCAGAGCGTCGTCTGAACGTCCTGAGGTGAGTATTCACTGTCACCGATTCGCGCATCCAAGCAGTCTTCATTGAAGTATTCGCGCCCCGTGCTCTTGGGCGGCGGACGCCGCAGATAGGCGTCATCGAGGAGCCGTGCGAGCAGGTCGTCGAGGACCCGGCCGCCTGCTGCCCAGTCGCCATTCGTATCAAAGGGCCTGGCCAAGTGACGTCGACTCCAGATATCGAGGAGGATGTTGCCAGGGCCGGTGTCGAAGCCGCTCACGGTGCCCTCGGCCGTGGCGGGCAGGTGGGTGATATTGGCCATCCCGCCGATGTTGAGCACGACCTGATCGTGCCGGGCGCGGGCGAAGAAGGCGGCGTGAAAGGCCGGCACCAGGGGGGCGCCCTGACCGCCGGCCGCCATGTCGCGGCGCCGGAAGTCGGCCACCGTGGTGATGCCGGTGAGCTGGGCGATGCGTGAGGGGTCGCCGATCTGCAGGGTGAAGCCCTGCGCAGGCCGGTGGCGGATGGTCTGCCCGTGACTGCCGATGGCTCGCACCTCGCCGGCGGCCACCCCGCTCTCCGCCAACAGTTTCTGTACCGCCTCGGCAGAGAGGTCGGCCACGGCCAGCTCGGCCGTGCCAAGGCGATCGATCTCGTTTTCACCAGCACGGCAGAGGTCGGCCAGCGATCGCTGCAGCTCCCCTGGCAGCGCCAGGCTGAGGGCATGGATCAGACGCGGACGCGGGGAGGAAAAGTCGACCAGGGCGGCGTCCATGCCATCCAGGCTGGTGCCGGACATGAGGCCGATGTAGAGCTCGGCCACGATTCAGTCGTGGTTGTGATCGTTGCGGGCGAGGGTGGTGCGGCTGAGCATGTCGAGCTGGCTGATGAGCACGCGGGTCTTGGCGAGAAAGTCGGCGCGGTACTTGGCCTGGATCGGCGCCGCATCGGGCAGACGAACGGTCAGCGGGTTACGGTGGACACCGTTGACGCGGAATTCGTAGTGCAGATGGGGCCCGGTGGAGCGGCCGGTGGAACCCACGTAGCCAATGGTCTGTCCCTGGCGCACCCGTGAACCGCTGCGCAGCTTTGGCTTGAAGCGGGACATATGGGCATACAGGGTGCTGTATTTGCCGCCATGCTGGATGATCACCGTATTGCCGTAGCCGCCCTTGCGCCCACGAAAGACGATCTTGCCGTCGCCGGCGGCCTTGATAGGAGTGCCGGTGGGGGCGGCATAGTCCACGCCGTGGTGATTCTTCTTCTTCTTCAGTGTGGGGTGGAAGCGGCTGCCGAAGCGCGAGCTGATGCGGGTGAAGTCCACCGGGGTGCGCAGGAAGGCCTTGCGCATGCTGCGGCCATCGGGGGAGTAATAGTCGCTGCGCCCCCGAGGGTCGGTATAGCGCAGGGCGCGATAGGTCTTGCCTCGATTGGTGAATTCGGCGGCCAGTACGGCGCCGTCACGCAACTTCTCGCCGTCCAGGTACTGCTCTTCGTAGAGCAGGGTGAAGCGGTCGCCGGCGCGGATGTCGAGGGCGAAATCGATATCCCAGCCGAAGATGCCGGCCAGTTCCATGATGAGGTTGTCGGAAAGCCCCGCCTGCATGCCGCTGAGGAACAGGGACGAATCGATGCGCCCGCTGGCACTGGCAATGCGGGTCTCGAGCTGGCGGGTGTCGGTGCGGCTATGGAAGGCCCCGTCGCTGCGGGTCACATGCAGGGTATTGAGGCGGTCGAAGCGATAGTCCAGGGCCTGCAGCCGTTCGCCGTCCATGGCCACGCGCAGGGTCTGTCCGGGCATGATGCGTTTGAGCCGAGCCACGTCACCACCGGCGCGCATCAGGCGATCCAATTCGCCGGCGCTGATGCCGAGGCGGGAGAAGATCCGCGCCAGGCTGTCACCGGCGCGCACCTGGGTGGTCTGCCATGTCAGCTTGGGTTCGGCAGGGGCATTGATCGACTCCTCGGCAGTCGCGCTGGCGTCGCCCTCAGGCAGGTCGAGGGGCAGGCTGATGCGTGATGAAGACGCGGGGACGACCGCCTCGGCCTCGGCGCGGGCCTCGCTGATGGCGTCGGCGGGCTCGGTATGGCGGGCGTCTGCATCGTTGCCGGAGAAGAGCAGGATGCCGCCGGCACAGACGCCGAGCAACGCCGCCACGGCACCCAGCCGACGCAGGCCGCGCGGGCTGTTGTGCTGACCTTGGGTGGACTTGAAGTCCTGCCGCATGACGGACTGTGTGACGTGCTCGAGAGACATGGTCAAGGCGCCGTATCGTGGATGTGTGTGGGGCGATTCCAACCAGGCTCATGGCCCAGTTTTGTGGCCCATTGGCCGGTATTGGAGCCCACCTTTATATATCGGCACCTACAGGGCGTCAATGAAGACGGCCGGGCAAGGCCAAGAATCGGCAGTCAGGCCGCGGAGGGAGGTTGGAAGATGGTGTAGCGGTTGCGCCCCGTTTCCTTGGCCCGATAGAGGGCCTGATCCGCCTCCTCGATGAGCTGTTCATAGTTGCGTACGCCCGGACGAAACTGGCTGATGCCGAGGCTGATGCTCACCGGCAGGGCGCCGTCGCCGAGGGGGATGGGCTCCTCGGCGATGGCTTGGCGCAGGCGTTCACAGAGGGTTTCTGCCCCTTCCAACGGCGTCTCGGGCAGGACGACGAGGAATTCCTCACCGCCATAGCGACCGAGGTGGTCGCTGATGCGCAGACCGTCGTTGAGACGCTGGGCGACCCGGCGCAGGACCTCGTCTCCGGCCAGGTGGCCGTGTTCGTCGTTGACCCGCTTGAAGTGATCGATGTCGGTGATGATGAGGCTCAGGGCGTGGTCATGACGCTGGGCGCGGGCGAATTCGCTGGCCAGGGTCTCTTCGATGAAACGCCGGTTGTGCAGGCCGGTGAGGCCGTCGCGGTTGCTGGCGTCGCGCAGCTGCTTGGTGAGATCCTCCAACTGCATCTGGTAGATGCTGGTATCGGTGACGTCGAACAGGGTGAAGCAGACATATTCCACTTCGCCGGCGTCGTTCTTCACTGGCATCAGGGTACAGTCCTGGCGCATGCAGTCCACGCCGCCGGTCACCGGACGGTTGTGCGGGAACTTGAACAGATAGGGCCGCTGCTCCCAGGAGGTGAAGGAGAAGTTCTTCAGGATGAAGACATTGTTGATCTTGCGCGTCAGCCACTTGCGCGGCAGCTCGGGGAAGGCATCGAACAGGTCTTGGTCGAGCAGTTCGTCGCGCTTGCGCCCGCTGTGGACCTCCATGAACTGGTTCCACAACACGATGCGCATGTCGCGATCGACGACGAAGATGCCGGCATGGGTGCGATCGACGATGAAGTCCAGCAGTTGCGGGGTGTCGGCCATGGCTCAGAGGTCGTCGATGAAGTTGTCGAGGATGCCGCGCAGGGCATCGATGCTCTCCTCCGCCATGAACAACAACAGATGGCTCTTGAATTTGTGACCCTCGATGCACAGGTGCACCTCTACCAGCAAGGCATGGCTCCAGGTGAGCTTGTCCGGGGTCAGCACGCGTTCGAGGGGCGCACCGGTGGTCATCAGGGACGGCGCGGAAAAGCCCAGCTCGGCCTCCAGGGTCTCGGAGATGCCATTGATGATGGCGCCCACCAGCAGATTGGCGACCTCCAGCAGCAGCTCTTCCTCGGCCTCGCTGTCCACCTCGTCTTCGTAGTCCATGAGCTCGGCCAGCTCGTCGGCACCGCTCTGCTTGATGACCACGATGGCCTCGCCGCGCAGTTGGTTGTAGAAGGCTTGGCGTACCGCGGCCACGTCTTCCTTGGCGCCGACCATCTCGGAGACCGTGGCCACCAGGTCCTGCACCGTGACCAGCCGGATGCGCGGCACCGAGAGTTCGACGAAGTGGCCCATGATGCGGGCCAGGGAGTCGCCCGCCTGGCCCATGGCGATATTGGCCACCTCCTGCAGGGCGTCGGTCTGATCCTCACTGTAGGGCGCGATGTTCATACCAGACCATACTCCTTGAGCACGTCCTCGATGTGCTCGGTCTTGACCGGTTTCTTGATGAAGGCCATGGCGCCGAGCTTCTTCACCCGCTCCTGGGCCTCCGGCTGGATATCGGCAGAGATGACCACGACGAAGGTGTTGAGGGCCTCCTTTTGCAGCTGCTCGAGGACCTGATAGCCGTCCATCACCGGCATGGTGAGGTCGAGGAACATCACCTCCGCCTTGCCGTCCCGGTAGGCCGCTAGGGCCTCTTCACCGTTCTCGGCCTGTGTGATGTCCACCTCCCAGGCCGGGGGCAGGGCGCGAATCACCATCTTGCGGGAGATCTTCGAGTCGTCGACGACGGTTACGGGGACAGCCATGGGTGCAACGTTCCTTACGCCAATGTGTGATACCTGCCTATCGGCAGCCGCGTGACAAGCTTTAAGAGGATGTCACACGCCATTGCGGCACACCGGCGCCGTGGGCGGTATAATCGCCGGCCTTTGTGGGATGGCGGGAAACGAATATGACCTCGGTAGCAGAATCGTTGGACATCATCAGGCGCGGCACCGAGGAGATCCTCCTCGAAGACGAGTTGAAGACCAAGCTGGAACGCGGCGAACCGCTGCGCATCAAGGCCGGCTTCGACCCCACCGCGCCGGACCTGCACCTGGGGCACACGGTGCTCATCAACAAGCTGCGCCAGTTCCAGGACCTGGGCCACGAGGTGCTGTTCCTCATCGGCGACTTCACCGGCATGATCGGCGACCCCACCGGCAAGAGCGCCACCCGCCCGCCACTGACCCGCGACGAGGTGATCGAGAATGCACGCTCCTACGAGCAGCAGATCTTCAAGATCCTCGACCCGGAAAAGACCCTGGTGATGTTCAACTCCAGCTGGATGAACGAGATGTCGCCGGCCGAGCTGATCCAGCTCGCCGCCAAGCACACCGTGGCGCGCATGCTCGAGCGCGACGACTTCGCCAAGCGCTACAAGTCCGGCCAGCCCATCGCCATCCACGAGTTCCTCTACCCCCTGATCCAGGGCTACGACTCGGTGGCCATGCGTGCCGACGTGGAACTGGGCGGCACCGACCAGAAGTTCAATCTGCTGGTGGGGCGCGAGTTGCAGAAGCACTACGGACAGGAGCCGCAGGTGGTGATCACCCTGCCCATCCTCGAAGGGCTGGACGGGGTGCAGAAGATGTCCAAGTCCCTGGGCAACTACATCGGCATCGACGAGGCCCCGGAAGAGATGTTCGGCAAGGTCATGTCCATCTCCGACGAGCTCATGTGGCGCTGGTTCGAACTGCTCAGTTTCCGTCCCCAGGCCGAGATCGAGGACTTCAAGCGGGCCATCGCCGAGGGCCAGAACCCGCGCGACATCAAGTTCCTGCTCGCCGAGGAGATCGTCGAGCGCTTTCACGGTGCCGAGGCCGCGCGCAAGGCCCGCGAGGCCTTCGTCGCCCGTTTCCAGAAGGGCGCCATGCCCGAAGAGATGCCCGAGCTCACCCTGCCCGCCGCCGACGGCAGCCT
>JANTGX010000107.1 GCA_024762755.1 Gammaproteobacteria bacterium | reverse complement strand
GCGCGGGGGACGCCTTCAGCGCCGTGCTCATCGCAGGCCTGCTGCGCGGCGAGGCCCCCCAGGCCATGCTCGATCGTGCCATCGCCGTCGCCGCCGGTGTCTGTCGCCACCGCGGGGCGACGCCGGAGGACAGCACCCTGTATCGCCTCGACGCAGCGGGTTGAGCGGCCGAGGCCGTTCTTTCAGACGGCCTCGGCGCGTACCAGCAGGCGCTTGGCCTCTTGCAGCAGGCGCCCGCGCTTGAGGAACAGCTGCCAGCGGCTGCCGCCGCACTGGCGCCAGAGCACGGCGGCGCGGATGGCGGCGAGCAGCAGGGCGCGGATGCGGTTGGCGATGGCCGGGTTGGCGATGTGGGTGTGTTCGCCGTTGACCATGATCTTCGGCGCCAGGGTGCTGATGGTCTCGCTGTAGGTGTGGGCGAGGCTGGCGATGACGTTCTCGTGGGTGGGGGAGAAGTGCTCGGCCTGTTGGCGGGCGCGGTCGATGCCGTCGAAGACCTCTTTGAGCATCTCTGGCCGCTTCTGCAGTTTGCGCTCCAGCAGCAGGATACCCATGGCGTATTTCATGCTGTCGAGCTGGCGCTGCGGCTGGCCCGGCGTGCCGGGCGCGCCGAGCTGCTCGAGCAGGGTCTGCAGGCCGGTACGCAGGCGGGTGATGTCGCCGAACACGGCGACGGTGTCGGCGGGATTCTCGACGAACAGGCTCTCGATGCAGGTGGCGAAGTCGTCTTCGTCGGCCCGCCCCTGGTAGGCCAGGCGTCGCACCAACTCGGTGGCCTGAAACAGGCCGGCGAGGGCGATGGTGCGGTCGGTGTCGGTGTAGCGTCTGGGGCTCATTGGATGATGCCACCGCCGAGGCATTCGTCGCCCTGGTAGAAGACCACGGACTGGCCGGGGGTGACGGCGCGCTGCGGTCGGGCGAAGCGCACCTCGACGCGATCGCCGTCGAGGGCGGTGAGGGTGCAGGCCTGGTCGGCCTGACGGTAGCGGGTCTTGGCCTGGCAGACGAAGGGCAGGCGCGCCGGCCGCTCGGCGATCCAGTGCACCTGGGCGGCAGTCAGGGTATCGCGGAACAGCAGGGGATGGTCGTGACCCTGGGCGACGAGCAGGGTGTTGGCCGCCAGGTCCTTGCCCACCACGTACCAGGGTTCGCCGCTGCCGCCGTGGCTGCCGCCGATGCCGAGGCCCTGCCGCTGACCGAGGGTGTAGAACATGAGGCCATCGTGGCGACCGACCCGTTGGCCCTCGGGGGTGCACATGTCGCCGGGTTGGGCGGGCAGGAAGCGGGCGAGGAAGTCCTTGAACTTGCGCTCGCCGATGAAACAGATGCCGGTGCTGTCCTTCTTCTGCGCGTTGCCGAAGCCCTGCTCGGCGGCGATGCGCCGGACCTCGGGCTTGCTCAGTTCACCCAAGGGGAACAGGGCGCGGGACAGCTGGGCCTGGTCGAGGGCGTGCAGGAAATAGCTCTGGTCCTTGTTCTGGTCGCGCGCCTTGAGCAGGCGGAACAGGCCATCGCGGTAGGCCACGCGGGCGTAGTGGCCGGTGGCCATGTGCTCGGCGCCCAGCGCCAGGGCGTGCTCGAGAAAGGTCTTGAACTTGATCTCGCGGTTGCACAACACGTCCGGGTTGGGGGTGCGCCCGGCGCGGTATTCGTCGAGAAACAGGCTGAACACGTTGTCCCAGTATTCGCCGGCGAAGTTGCGTGCGTGCAGGGGCACGCCCAATTGGCGGCAGACGGCCTCGGCGTCGGCCAGGTCCTGCTCGGCCGGGCAGTGGCCCTGGTCGTCGTCTTCGTCCCAGTTCTTCATGAACAGGGCCTGCAACGCCACCCCCTGCCGGCGCAGCAGGTGGGCGGCCACCGCCGAGTCGACGCCGCCGGAGATGCCGAGCATGACCCGCTCGGCGGCCCGTGGCCGGGGCAGGGCGTTCATGCCACCTCCTTGAGCAGGCTCAGGGGATAGCGCTCGCCGGCCAGGTAGTCGTCCACGGCACGCAGCACCTGGGGGCTGCGCAGGGCGCGCGCGCTCAGCTGCTCGCGGGTCAGCCAGTGGTTGGCCCGGATCACCGGATCGAGGGCCAGGGTAGTATCGCGTTCGGCCACCTCGCCTGAGAAACAGAAGCGCAGGAAGGTGGTGTCGCTGGCGGAGTGCCGCCAGCGGTAGACGCCCACCAGGTGCCGCGCGCGGAAGTCGCGGGCGGTCTCTTCGCGCACCTCGCGCACGATGGCCTGCAAGAGGGACTCACCGGGCTCGAGGTGGCCGGCGGGCTGGTTAATCACGGGGTGGCCGTCGATGACCTCTTCCACCACCAGAAAGCGGTCGGCGTGGGGAATGACGGCGGCGACGGTGACGTTGGGTTTCCATCTCATGGGCGGCGATTTTACGCCATTCCTGCGGCATTTGCGCCTCGCGCCACTGGCCGGGGGCGAGCCCGTCGAGGTGCCAGGGACCCACCGCTACGCGCACCAGGCGCAGGGTCGGGTGGCCCACCGCGGCGGTCATGCGGCGCACCTGGCGATTGCGACCCTCCCGCAGGCTCAGCGCCAGCCAGCTGGTGGGGATGTGGGCGCGGTGACGGATGGGCGGCTCGCGTGGCCAGAGCGCGGGCGCTGCCAGGCGTTGCACCTCGGCCGGGGCGGTCGGGCCGTCCTTTAGCGTCACCCCCCGGCGCAGGGCCTCAAGGGCCTCGTCCGCGGGTTCGCCCTCCACCTGCACCCAGTAGGTCTTGGCCAGCTTGTGTCGCGGGTGGCTGATACGGTGTTGCAGGGCGCCGTCGTCGGTGAGCACCACCAAGCCCTCGCTGTCGCGGTCGAGGCGGCCGGCGGGGTAGATGCCCGGCCGATCGATGTAGTCGGCCAGGGTCTGGCGGCCGCTGTCGTCGCTGAATTGGCAGAGCACCCCGAAGGGCTTGTTGAGGAGGATGATCATGGTGGTGGCGGGTGAAAAGGCGGCAACGAGGGCCGTCGAGGGCGGATATTGCAGACCCGCCGCCAACGGCCGATAGGAATGATGTATTGTAGCGGAATCTTTGAGCGGCCCGGGAAAGGGGGCCCGATCAGGGGGAACGGACGGCCTCCCGCAGGCGACATTTCACAACGATTGAACGGTAGGGCGGACGGCTGGGTATGATAAAGAGTATTCGTGGACGTTTTCTCATGACCACGGTGATGGTGGCGGTGATCGCCCTGCCGGTGGTGCTGTACATGGAAAATCGCGTGCGTGAGGTCACCGCCGAGAGTTCGCAGCTGATCCAGGAGGACCGTGACCTGAGTTGGGCCTTCGACTCCCTCACCGACTCCCTGCGCCTCACCGAGAGCAGTCTCTATCAGTACCCCCTGCTGCTGGACGCCGCGGCCTACCGCAATCTGCTCATCCGTCTGGCCGAATCCAAGATGCAAGCCAACCAGCTGGCGGAGCACTACGCCCTGCGCCGTCACCCCATCATCCACGACTTCTCCCTCAACCTGGTGCTGGCCATGGAACGGCTGGACGAGAACACCCGCCATCTGCTGGATGTGATGTCGGACGTGGGCAATCGCTTTCCCGCCGCCAATATCCTCACCGAGGGCCTGCACCCCAACAGCCTGATCTTCCTCCAGGCGGTGGAGGAGGCCATCAGCGAGGCGACGGCGCAGCCCAGCGACCCCGATCAGGTGGTGGTCCTGCAGGCCCTCGACGACCTGCGCTATTCGTGGGTCCAGCAGATCAGCGAGGTGCGCCTGTTCGTCGCCAACCGGCTGGGGGTGTTCGGCGATCCCAAGACCAGCATGTCGGCCAACCTGGCCAACCGCAACCTCTACGCCACGCGGGTCAAGCGCCTGCTGGACGAACTCACGGAATACCGCCAGCTGGGCAAGCTGGGCTTCCTCCAGGCGAGCCTGCTCGACACCATGCGCGGCGCCTACGAGGAGTACGAGAAGGGTTTCGCGCAGGCGGCCGCCATCTACCGCTCGGACCAGTGGCGCGCCGACCTGCCCATCCTGCGTGACGAGATCCGACCCCTGCTGGATCAGGCCTGGGGCATCCTCGACCTGATGAAACAGGAAATGGACGACCTCGCGGCGCAGAACGTCAAGCGCAGCCTGCAGACGGCCGGCACCTTCTCCGACATCATCTGGCTCTTCACCGCCGGCATGGGGCTGTTGATGCTGCTCGCATACGTGATGTTCGAGCGGGTCATCCGGCGGCCCATCCTGGAGGTGAGCCGGGCCCTGGAGGCCCACGGCCGCGGGGAGGACGACCTGCCCCTGCTGGCCCCGCGCACCAGCGAGACGGCCTCCCTGGTGGCGGCCTTTCGCGACATGCAGGGGCAGGTGCAATCGCGCCAGACCCGCCTGCAATCCATCCTCGACAACGCCGCCGAAGGCATCATCACGGTGGACGAACACGGCATCGTCGAGACCTTCAGCAAGGCGGCGGAACGGCTCTTCGGCTATGCCGCCGAGGAGGTCATCGGCCGCCCGGCGATGATGACCGTGGCGCTCTCCCCGGGCGGGGTCTACGGCAACTTCCTCGAACTGTGCAAGTCGCCGGTGATGGGGGTGCACGGCCACGAGACCACGGTCACCGCCCTGCGCCGCGACGGCAGCCACTTCCCCATGTCGGTGAAGGTCAATCACCTGGCCATCGAGGGCCGCACCCTGTACATCGCCCTGGTGGCCGACGTGGGTGAGCGCATGGCGATGATGGAAAACCTGCGCGAGATGGCCGAGCACGATTCCCTCACTGGGCTCTACAACCGGCAGTATTTCCTCACCGAGCTGGAACGGGTGGTGGAGAACGCCAAGCGGGGCAATACGCAGCACCCCCGGCAGTTCGCCCTGCTCTACCTCGACCTGGACAACTTCAAGTTCGTCAACGACACCCTCGGTCACCTGGCCGGCGACCGCCTGCTGGTGGAGATCACGGAGATGCTCAGCATGCGCAATCGCAAGAGCGACCTGCTGGCGCGCCTGGGTGGCGACGAGTTCGCCCTGTTGCTCTACGACACCCAGGAAAAGGAGGTGCTGCAGGCCGCCGAATCCCACCGCCGCCTGCTCGCCGACTATGTCTTCAAGTACGAGGGCAAGGCCGTGCAGATCGGCTGCTCCATCGGCGTCACCCTGTTTGGCCGCACGGTGAGCAACAAGGAGGACCTGCTCATGCAGGCAGATGTCGCCTGCCACATCGCCAAGCGCTCCGGGCGCAACTGCGTGCACCTCTACGAGGCCGACGACCAGCAGGACATGGCCGCCATGTCCGAAGACATGGGCTGGGCGCGGCGCATCAAGGAGGCCATCGAGAAGGATCGCTTCACCCTGGTGGCCCAGCCCATCATCGATCTCAAGTCGAACCGCACCCAGCGCCACGAGATCCTGCTGCGCATGGTCAACCCGGACGGCCACGTGATCCAGCCCGCCGGTTTTCTCGCCTCGGCCGAGCGTTTCGGCCTCATGCGCGCCATCGACCGCTGGGTGGTGGAGCACGCCATCGAGGCCCTGGGCCGGCATCTGCAGAGCTACCCGGACCTGCACTACGCCATCAATCTCTCCGCCGAGTCCATCGGCGAGAACTCCATGCTGGAGGTCATCACCCAGGCCCTGCAGGAACACCACGTACCGCCCACCGCGGTCACCTTCGAGGTCACCGAGACGGTGGCCATCGCCAACCTCGGCGCGGCGCTGAAGTTTCTCGAACGGCTGCGCGAGATGGGGTGTCGCACGGCCCTGGACGACTTTGGTGTCGGATATTCGTCGTTTGCCTATCTCAAGGACCTGCCGGTGGACAGCGTGAAGATCGACGGCTCCTTCGTCCGCGACATCCACACCGACACCGTGCAACTGGCCATGGTGCGCTCCATGAACGACATCGCGCACGCCATGGGCAAGACCACCATCGCCGAATATGTCGACAGCGAGGAATGCCTGGCCATGCTGCGCGCGATTGGCGTGGATTATGCTCAGGGATTCCATGTCGGCATGCCGGAACCCATCGAGATGCCGCAGAAATCCGGGCGCAGAACCTCCACGGTGGTGCGCCTGCTCAAGTAGGCACACCAACCAGGGTCCGCCATGAAGAAGAAGTCGCAGCGTCTGCAACCGATCCAACGGCTCGCCGAAGGCGATGAACAACGCGCCGCACGCGAGCTCGGTGCCGCGCAGCAGCAACTGGCACAGGCCCGCCAGCAGCTGGACGAACTCATGGACTACCGCGCCGACTACCAACGCCGATTCCAGCAGGCGGGGGCGGGTGGCATGGGCGCCGGTCAGTTGGCCGACTATCAGCAGTTCCTCCTGCGCCTCGGCCAGGCCATCGACGAACAGGCCCAGCGCGTCGCCCAGGCCGGCCAGTGGCTGGAGGCACGGCGCAGCCACTGGTTCGCCCGCCGGGGCCGGGTCAAGTCCCTGGAGGGTGTCGCCGCCCGCTACCTGGCGCAGGAACAGCGCAGCGAGCAGCGCCGCGAACAGCGTGAGCAGGACGAGCGTCCATCGATGCCCGGACGCGGCCCCGCGCTCTGAGGCCGACGCGCTCCGACCCCGCCTGACGGCGTCCCCGACAGCGCCCGTTTCCACCACCATTCGCCGTCCCCATCCTGGGCTGGCACGATCTTTGCTCCATCTTCGTTCAACGGACTCGTCGATCACACGCTCGACGGGTCGCAACAAACCCACAGCTCCAGGATTCAGCACCCATGGCAGACGCCGCCCCCATCCTGCAGGTCATCGAGCCGGCCCAGACGCCGCCCAGCCCCACGGCGCCGGGCGCCGGGCTGGATGGCGTATTCGCCGCGCTGCTCGCACAGCGCCTGCCGCAGGCGGCGGGCGAGGGTGATGACCTGCCGGGCGAGGGCCTGGCCGCGCAGATGCCGCTGCCGGTCTTGCCGCTCGACGACATCGAGCTGCCGCCGGACGGCAATCCCTTGCCCCTGGATGCCACCATCCCGCTGGACGCGGCGGGGGTGCAGGCCGACCTGTCCCTCGCTGCGACGACGCCGGTGCAGCCGGGATTGCCATTGGCCGCCGGGCCGACCACCCCCCTCGATACCCTGTCCACTGCCCAGCCGGATCTGCCGGCCAGCGCCGTGGTGGTCGGGCCGGACGAGGCCGCCGCACCGATCCGGCCAGCCGCCGCCACGCCGTCGATGGCCCCGGTGCCGGCCGCGGCCGCCGACCCGGCCAGCGAGTCGGCACCACGTCCCCAGGCCCTGCCCGCCGCGGTCTTGCGTCTGGCCCAGGCCGTGGCGGTGAGCCAGAGCGAGGGCGAGCCCGGTCGCGCGCCCTCTCTGGGGGCGGTGCTGTCGACCGCCACGGCCGCCGCACCCCATACGGCGTCCCTGGGCGCCGCCCCCACCGCCGGGCTGGCAGAAAATGGGCATCTGTCCGCC
>JANTGX010000106.1 GCA_024762755.1 Gammaproteobacteria bacterium | reverse complement strand
GCCAAGAACTACGGCCGCGCCTGCTACGAAGGCCTGCGTGGTGGTCTGGACTTCACCAAGGACGACGAGAACGTCAACTCCCAGCCGTTCATGCGCTGGCGTCACCGCTTCGACTTCGTCATGGAGGCCATCGAGAAGGCCGAGGCCGAGACCGGCGAGCGCAAGGGTCACTACCTGAACGTCACCGCACCGACGTCCGATGAAATGATGAAGCGCGCCGAATACGCCAAAGAGATCGGCGCCCCGATCATCATGCACGACTACATCACCGGTGGTTGGGCGGCCAACACCCAGCTGGCACAGTGGTGTCAGGACAACGGCATGCTGCTGCACATTCACCGCGCCATGCACGCCGTGCTCGACCGCAACCCCCATCACGGTATCCACTTCCGCGTCCTGACCAAGATCCTGCGTCTGTCCGGTGGTGACCACCTGCACTCCGGCACCGTGGTCGGCAAGCTGGAAGGCGATCGCGAAGCCACCCTCGGCTGGATCGACATCATGCGTGATTCCTACGTCAAGGAAGACCGCTCGCGCGGTATCTTCTTCGATCAGGACTGGGGCTCCATGCCTGGCGTGCTGCCGGTGGCCTCCGGTGGTATCCATGTCTGGCACATGCCGGCACTGGTCAGCATCTTCGGTGACGACTCCGTGCTGCAGTTCGGTGGTGGAACGCTGGGTCACCCCTGGGGCAACGCCGCCGGCGCCGCCGCCAACCGGGTCGCCGTCGAGGCTTGCGTCAGGGCCCGCAACGAAGGTCGCGAGCTCGAGAAGGAAGGCAAGGAGATCCTTACCGAGGCAGCCAAGCACAGCCCGGAACTCAAGGTTGCCATGGAGACCTGGAAAGAGATCAAGTTCGAATTCGATACCGTCGACAAGCTGGACGTTTCTCACAAGTAACCACGGCGACGCTTGGCTGGCGGGTTGAAACGACGACCCGCCGGCCGATTCGAGACTGACACTTAATCACGAGGAATTTATAAAATGAGCGATATGCAAGATTACAACTCCAGCCTGAGCGATCCCGCCAGCCGTAAATTCGAGACCTTCTCCTATTTGCCGCCCATGGGCGTGGAAGACATGCGCAAGCAGATTCAGTACATCGTAGACCAGGGCTGGAACCCGGTCATCGAGCACACCGAGCCGGAAAACGCCAACAGCCATTACTGGTACATGTGGAAGTTGCCCATGTTCGGTGAGACCAATGTCGACAACGTGCTGGCCGAAGTCGAGGCCTGCCACAAGGCCCATCCGAGAAACCATGTTCGTCTGATGGGGCTCGACAACTACAAGCAGTGCGCCGGCGCCTCCATGGTTATCTATCGTGGTGAGACGGTTTAACAGGGCTGGATAGAATGTAAGCCTAAAGCCCCTGCCCTGGACTCACCGGACAGGGGCTTTTTTATGATCTTCACTCAACCATCTGTGGACGATACAAGACTATGTCAAGACCGAACAAATATGTAGGCATCAACAATGACATCAATGGGGGAATGACCACCATTGGCAAGCTCATTCGTGATGCGTGGGTATTTGGACTGCTGCCCGAGTCAGAAACCTGCGAAGGCTGGAATCTGGCCAGGTTGGATGCCCTGCTGCAGCAGGTCAACGATGAATGGGACAAGTATGGCTGTCTCGTCAGCGGGTTGCCCGATGACCTGCGCGAGCGCCACGACAGGATTCATGGTGAGGCTATGGACCGTGCCAGAGCAGCCGGCTGGAGCGGTGAATTGGAAACTGATCACGAGGAATAGAGGAACACGTTATGTCGGATGTTGATATCACTCAGTTTAAGGTCAAGAAAGAGCCCTACTATCAGCCCGTAGCGGACGAGGTGGAGCTCTACGACGCCGCTTATGCGGCCCGCATGCCGATGATGCTGAAAGGCCCGACCGGCTGCGGTAAATCACGCTTCGTCGAATACATGGCCTGGAAGCTCGGCAGGCCGCTGATCACCGTAGCCTGTAATGAAGACATGACTGCCTCGGATCTCGTGGGCCGCTTCTTGCTCGACAAGGACGGCACCAAATGGCAGGACGGTCCGCTCACCACGGCCGCCCGGATGGGCGCCATCTGCTATCTGGACGAGGTCGTGGAGGCCCGCCAGGACACCACGGTCGTGATCCATCCACTGACCGATCACCGTCGCACCCTGCCGCTGGACAAGAAGGGGGAGTTGATCGAGGCCCATCCTGACTTCCAGTTGGTGATCTCCTACAACCCGGGTTATCAGAGCCTGATGAAAGACCTCAAGCAGTCCACCAAGCAACGCTTCGGCGGCCTGGATTTCGACTACCCGAAGGAAAACATCGAGACCGAGATCGTGGTCAAGGAATCCGGTGTCGACGGTGACACGGCGCAAAAGCTGGTGCAGATCGCACAGCGTGCCCGCAACCTCAAGGGTCACGGTCTGGATGAAGGCATTTCGACCCGCCTGATCGTCTACGCAGGCAACCTGATCAACAAGGGAATTGCGCCAGTGGCCGCCTGCAGCATGACCATGGTCACGCCGCTGACGGACGATCCCGATATGCGCGACACGCTCAATGCAGCGGTACAGACCTATTTTGGTTAGGGGTTCGCTCAACTCGCGGTCTGGAATGAGGATCTGGCACCACAGCGATGGCCTGTTGCCCGCGTACTTGTGGTGCTCCGACAACGATGCTGTAGAGACATTTCGATGAGTATCAAACTCGAAGACTATGAAGAACAGCTGAAGGATATCTCGCCCGTCATCCGGGACGTGATGGAAGGCACCTTTGCCGAGGCTGCCCACATCATGTCGCCGGCGGGTCTGCAGGAATATCTAGATGGTGCCAAGGCCCTGTGCAACCTGGGCCGGGGTACCGACCTGGTCGTTTCTTACCTGCAGAACATGCCGCTGGTGGTCAAGGAGTGTGGCGAGGACATCATCGGCGACTGCGTGAGCGCCGCGATGAAACTGTCGTCCATGACATCGGGCGAGGTCATTTCCCTGCTCTTCAGCAGTCTACCGACGGCGGCTCGCCGGTTGGGTGATGCCGAATTGTTGCGTGGCTATCTGACCTTGATCCATCAGTTGTCTTCGACGGCTGCCCGCGGTCTGCGTCCGATGCTCAATCATATCGACGAACTGCTCTCCAAACTGACCCTCAGTGGTCTGCGGCGCTGGGCGAATTTCGGCGCCCAGGCCTATCGCCGAGACTTCAATAATCTCATTGCCTATTTCGACCTCGAATCGCAGGACAGCCTGGCGGTGCTGCAGAAGGAGCGCCGCGGCACTCTGTTCATAGATGTGCAACGCAAACTCAATTTCTACCTGCGTGCACTCTGGGGCCGGGATTTCTTCATGCGTCCGACGGGCGCGGACTATACCGATTTCAGGCCCTACATCAGTGCCCACATACTGCATCTGCCCGATGCGGTCGATGCTGTCGGTGAGATCAGCGGGCTGGAATTGTATCGTGCCACGGCGGCCCACATGGCGTCCCATATCGTCTACAGCCACGAGCCGATCACGGGCGATCAGCTCAGTCCGGCGCAGATGTTCTTTATCGGCCTGCTGGAAGACGCCCGCGTCGAATACAAGGCAGTGCAGGCCTTTCCAGGTCTGAAAAATCTCTGGCGCGCCTTGATGAAGGTCGAACATGAGGAGCCGCCCGAACATCCGGCCATGCTGAAGATCGAACAAGCGGCATTGCTGTTGCTGGACGCGGGTGAGAGCTCAGACGATGCCGAGCTGAATGCGATCTGTAAGGACTTCCATGAACGCATCGAGGCAGAGCAGGACAACAATGCCTTTTCCCTTGAAATGGGGTTGCGGTTATTCGATCTGTTCTCGGCCCGCAAGGATGTGCCGAGTCTGCGCATCCTCGAGCGCATCCGCATACCCTATCGGGACGACAATCGCTTCGTTTGGGAATTCGAGGAGTTTTCGTCCGCGGCCTTTGATCAGTATGTGGCTGCCAGCCAGCGTCAGGTGCGCAAGACCGTCAGCGTCATGGAGATGGCCAACGAGGTGGATACCGAGTTGGCCGGTGACGATGCCCAGGAGGTCTGGGTCTGTGATACCGAGATGTTTCCCTACGAAGACGACCTGGAGAAGACCCAGAGCTTCAACCAAATGTGGGGTAAGGAACAGGTGTCCGAACCCTATCACTATCAGGAGTGGGATTACCATATCCAGCTCTATCGCCCCGACTGGGTCACCGTCTATGAACGTCGGCAGCCCAAGGGTGACCCGAAGGTGATCGATGCCATCCTCACCGAATACAAGCCGATTTCCCATCGCATCAAGCAGATCATCGACCTGCTGACGCCTCAAGGGGTGCAGCGCGAGCGTAATCTGGAAGATGGCGACGAGATCGACATAAACGCCGCCATCGATGCCATGGTGTCGATCCGAATGGGTGAGCAACCCAATCCGCGGATCACCATGCGCAACGTCATCAAGACGCGCGATCTCGCGGTGGTGGTGCTGATGGATCTTTCCGAGTCCACCAATGAAAAAGTGCCGGGCAGCGACAAGACCATTCTCGAACTGACCCGTGAGGCGGCAACCCTCGTCTCCACGGCCATCGACGGCATCGGCGACCCCTTTGCCTTGCATGGCTTTGCCTCGGACGGCCGGCACGACGTGCAATATTATCGTTTCAAGGACTTCAATCAGCACTTCGATGAAGAGGCCAAGGCGCGTCTGGCCGGTATGCAGGGCGGACTCTCCACCCGCATGGGTGCTGCCATGCGGCATGCCGGCATGCACCTGCAGAAGCAGCCCGAGCGGCGCAAACTACTGTTGCTGGTGACCGACGGCGAACCGGCCGATATCGATGAGCGGGACCCGCAGCACCTGCGGCACGATACGAAAAAAGCCGTCGAGGAGCTGTATGCCAGCGGTGTCTTGAGCTATTGCCTGACGCTGGACCGTTATGCGGATCAATACGTGAAACGCATCTTCGGTGAGAACCACTACACCATCATCGACCATGTGGAACGCCTGCCAGAAAAGCTGCCGCTGTTGTTTGCCAACCTCACGTCCTAGACCTCGGCACAGCCCAAAAGCGGGCAAGCCATCGGCCGTTTCATTCCCGGCGACAGGCGATTGCGCTCCGCCGTCTGATTCGAAGGTTCATAATCATGGCAATTGTTGATATTCGCGACATGCTCAAACACGCCTATGATCATGGCTATGCGGTCGGTGCCTTCGATCTCGTCAGCCTCGATTTCCTGCAGGGCGTCATCTGTGCCGCAGAGCGTGCACGGGCACCGGTCATCCTGAGTCTGGCGGAGCCCCATTTCGCCCACTACGACCCGGAGATATTCATGCCCGCGGTGGAGGCCGCGGCGCGCCGGGCCGCGGTGCCGGTAGCCATCCAACTCGATGACGGTACCCGTTTCGACTCTGCGGTGCAGGCGATCCGCCTGGGTTGCAACGGGATCATGCTCGATGTGTCACACGAATCGCTGGGTGAGAATATCCGCCTGACCCGTTCCGTGGTGGAGATGGCCCATGCCTGCGGCGTTCCCGTCGAGGGCGAACTGGGGTGCGTGCCGGGCGTGCAGGGGGAGGATGCCGAGCACCACCCGGGTGAGCCAAGCTTTACCACGGTGGCGGAGGCGCGAGGTTTCGTCGAGAAGACCGGTGTCGATTTTCTCGCCATCTCCATCGGCACCGTGCACGGTCGTCTGCAAGACAGGGCGCGATTGGATATGCAACGCCTGAAGCAGATCAACGAGGCCCTCGGCATTCCCTTGGCCATTCATGGCGGCAGCGGTCTGAAGGACGATCAATACCGTCGTCTGATCACTCATGGCGTGGCCAAGATCAATTACTACACGGCACTGGCGGATATCGCCGGGCGCCAGATATCTGAGAATGCCGAGAGGGATCGTGACAGTGGCTACAGCGGGTTGGCCAAGGGCGTCGCAGAGGCCATCAGCGGCGAGGTGGAACGCTGTCTACGGGTTTGGGGGAGCGCAGGTCGCGCCGCCGAAGTGATGGCCCAGTGCCGGCCTTGGCAGCCGGTGGAGCACGTGATCGTCTACAACGTGCTGGAGAGCGCCATGGAAGAAATGCCCAAGGTGATGGCCGAGGGCCGGTGCCGGCTGGGCACCATTCCTGGCGTGCGAGAGGTAGTGACCGGTGAGGCCGTGCGCGAGGATGCGCGCTATCGTTTCACTTGGTTGGTGAAGTTTTGCCACCCGGCGGTGATCGACAGTTACCGCGACCACCCGGAGCACGTGGCCTTCGCCAACAGCCTGTTTCGCCCCATTGCCGGGGACCGCATCACCATCGACTACCAGTGTATCGAGTAGCCGGTATCAGCCGCTGCTGGTGAAGTCGTAGTCGAGATCGCTGTCGGGCTGCTGCAAATAGTAACCCTGGATGAAATTCACGCCGTGTTGCCAGAGCACGGCCAGACAGGCCGGATCTTGCACATGCTCGGCGATGGTCTGGAAGCCCTGGCTGCGCCCGAGTTCGGCGATCTCCTGGATGATCTGCTGGCTGTCCTCGTTGTTGATGTTGGCGATGTGACTGCCGTCTATCTTGATGTAGTCGATGGCCAGATGATTCAGATAGGCGAGGGTCTCGCTCTCGCTGCCCACGTGGTCGAGGGCGAACTGGCAGTGAAGCTGGTGTAACCCGGTGGCGAAATTCTTCGCTGCCTTGAGATTCTCCACCACGGCTTGTTCGCTGGCCTCGAAGACCATGCTGCCGCCATGCAGGCGGGCTGCCTGCAGGAGTTTGCTGATCCAGCCCAGGGTCGCCGGATTGGCCAGGCTCTCGGCAGACAGCTTGATGAAGAACTGCAATTCCTTGCCGAGCTTGCGTTTGTCGATCAGGGCACGCGCCGCATTCTTGATCACCCAACGATCGATCTCCTGCATCAAGCCGGCGTGTTCGGCCGCGGGCAGGAAATCGGCCGGGGGAATGAGTTCGCCGGTGGGGTCGAGCATGCGCAGCAGGACCTCGTAACGCTCACCGGGCTCGGCGTGCAGGCTGACGATGGGTTGGTACTGCAGGCTGAAACGATCGTGCTTCAGCGCCAATTGCAGTAGCGAGACCATCTTCTTGTCGGCCTCCATCACCGCCAGGGCGTCTTCCTCGGTAAAGAGATGGATGCGATTGCCGCCGGCCTCGCGGGCCTTGTCACAGGCCTGTTCGGCGTGCAGCAGGAGCTGCTTGGCATCGGCGGTGGTCTCATTGATGGGGGCGACGCCGATACTGAAGGTGGTGGTGACGGTCTTGCCATCACAGTCGAAGATCTTGTCGCCCAGGGCCATGCGTAGCTTGTCGGCGATGTCCTCACCCTGGGTGATGGTCGTTTGCGGCAGGATGATGGTGAACACGGTACCGGCGTAGCGGGCCAGGATGGCGTCGTCTGGGGCGATCTCCC
>JANTGX010000105.1 GCA_024762755.1 Gammaproteobacteria bacterium | reverse complement strand
ATCGTCGCGAGGGAAAGCCATTTTGGATCAGATTTTTCGATCGTTTGAGGCGAATAGGCGTAGCTATTCAACGAAAAGGATCGGAAAAGCTGGCCGAAAGGGATTTTCCGCAGCAGATCAGCCCTAAATCCGACAGACTCCTAGCGGCGTCCCTTGGGGCACTGCTTGCAGGCCTTGCCCTGCTTGTACTTCTTGCAGCATTTCTTCGCCTTCGCCGACTTGCCGGGCTTGCCCGCCTTCTTGCCCATGCCGGCGGCCTAGGCCACCGGCGCGGCAAGGGCCTGGTTCATGGTGGCGGCGACGTCGGCCAGTTCCTTGTCGATGAGGTACAGGCCTTCGCCGCGCTCGCCCACCAGCTTCAGCTGCGCGATGATGTCGCTCACGGTGGCCTCCTCCTCGGTCTGCTCGGTGACGAACCAGTGCAGAAAGATGTGCGTGGCGTGGTCACGGGCGGTCAGCGCCGCGTCCACCAGATCGTTGATGGCCTCGGTCACGCCTCGCTCGTGCTGCAGGGTCTGTTCGAACATATCGAGCAGGCCCGCATATTCCCCGCTGGGATCGGCGATGGCGCCCAGCACCACTGCTGCATCGTGGTCCTGCAGGTAGCGATACAACTTCATGGCATGCTGGTTTTCTTCCCGATGTTTGGCCATGAACCAGGCGGCGGCACCCTTGAAACCGGCGCTCTCCGCCGCGGCGGACAGGCTCAGATAGAAATAGGCGGAAAAGAATTCGCGGTTGAGCTGGGCATTGATCTGTTCGGTGATGGTGGGCTTGAGCATGACTTCCTCCAAATGGATTCGCTTTGAGCATATCTCTACGCCGGCCGGAATCAAAGCCTCCCGGGCGCCCAGCGCGGTGCCGCCAGCATGCGGTGTCGCCGCAGCGGCAAACACCCTTTCCCTGCGGGGATATGGCGTTATCATGGGGGGTACCGACCCCCACCGGACAGCCGCCATGATGACCACCCTCACCCCCCTCTCTCTGTTCCTGCGCCGCGTGCCCGACGCCGCCCACGCCGAGGTGCTGTCGCGCCTCTTCAGTCATTTGCTGAAGGGTCAGTGGCTGGCCGAACAGCTGACGGACGTGGCGGGCAAGCGGGTGTGCCTGGCCATCCAGAACACCGGCAACGAACTGGTGTTCGTCATCCAGGACCAGCGCCTGCGGCGCGAGCGCCGCAGCGACCCGGCCAGGGCCTGGGACGTGCGCATCAGCGGGCAGCTGGAGGATTTCTGGCGCCTGGCGACCCGGCAGGAGGACCCGGACACCCTGTTCTTCAACCGCCGCCTCACCCTCGAAGGCGAGACCGAGACAGGGCTCTACATCAAGAACCTGCTCGACGCCCTGGAATTCGACTGGGACGCCCACCTCGACGCCGTGCTGGGCCCGCGCCTGGCCCCGGGCGCCCGACGGCTGGCGCGGGCCAGCGGCATGGAACGGGGCGTCAGGCGGGTGCTCGGCCGTCTCCGGCCCGCCAGGCCTTTCCCGCCCCCCCGTACCAATAGCCGTTAGACGGCGCACCCGCGGTGAGTCCGGCCAGGGCCGCCGGCTCGCCGTGCCCGCCGTCCAGCGCGGTGCGGAAGGCGGCCACCACCTCGGCCATGTGCTCCGCCTGCGGCGAGAGCCGCAGCACGTCCACACCCGCGGCGGCCAGCTCCGACACCGCGCCGAGCAGGTTGCAGGTGCTGGCCGACTGGGTCTGGATGCCGTTGAAGACCAGAAACGGCGCGCCGTCCTGGGATTCGGCCAGTAGCCCGTCGGGGTAATCGCCGCAGCAGAAGCCGCAGGCATCCTTGGGCAGGCCGCGCACCCGCGCGGTGAAGCAGCGCGCGGAAAAGGCCAACGGCAGGCGGCCGAAGGCGAACACCTCCGTCTGCATCCCCGCGGGACGCTCCGCCTGCAGGGCTGCGAGGGTCTCGCGCGACAGCTCCACCGGCAGCACCCAGCGCGTGGCGCCCTGCTCCGCCAGCAGGGAAAGGGTCTCGCCGTTGTAGACATTGAGATGCGGCCCGGCGACGAAGGGGCTGCGGCCGCCGAGGCGGTACACCGCGGCCCAGTCGTTGGCCTCCACGGGGTGACGGCCGTTGTCCACCAGGCGTTGCAGGCCGCGCTGGTCGGATTCGGCCTCGAGCAGGGCCAGGCTGGAGAGCACCACCTGCTTGCCGGCGACCGCCAGCTCGTCGGCCAGAGTCAGCCAGTCGTCGAGGCGCAGGGCGCGGCGCTTGGCGCACACCACCTCACCCAGGTAGACGATGTCCACCGGCCAGCCGACCGCGGCGCGGTAGAAGTCCAGCACCCGCTGACGGGGCCAGAAATAGAGCAGGGGTCCGAGGGCCAGTTTCATGGGGTCATCCAGTCGTAGTTAGGGCATGGGCTACTGCCATTGGCGTTCCAGGGCGCCGAGGGTGTGGGTGTGCCCCTCGGCCACGCGCTGCAGGGCGGCCACCCATTCCTCGCGCGGGGCGAAACCCGCGGGGTCGGCGTGACAGGCGTCCAGGGCCTGGCGCAGGACACGGGTCACCTGCGCCACGTAGGCGGGACTGCGCTGGCGACCCTCCACCTTGATGGCGGAGACGCCCATCTCCAGCAGCTCGGGCAGGATGTCCAGCACACTCAGGCTGGTGGGCTCCTCCATGGCATAACCGAGACGCCCCTCGACACGGAAGCGCCCCTTGCACAGCACCGGGTAGCCGGCGGGCTCGTGCGCGCCGAAGACGTCGATGAGCACCCCGTTGAGGCGCACCTCCCGCCCCGCGGCGCCCTCCGACCACTGCACCGCGCGGGCCGGCGAGCAGGCACCGCAGGTGTTGGGCGACTCGCCGGTGACGTAGGACGAGAGATAACAGCGCCCCTCCACCATCACGCACAGGCTGCCGAAGGCGAACACCTCCACCTCCACGTCGGTCTGCGCGACCACCCGCCTCACCTGCTGCGCCGAGAGCACCCGCGGCAGCACCACGCGCTGGATGCCGAACTGCTCGCGGTAGAAGGCGATGGCCTCGGCGCTGGTGGCCGAGCCCTGCACGGAGAGGTGCAGGCGCAGGCCGGGATGGGTGCGCGCGGCATAGCGCATGAGGCCGGCGTCGGCGAGGATCAGAGCGTCCACCCCCAGCTCGGCGGCCTGATCCACCGCCCGCGTCCAGCGCGACCAAGTCTGCGGCTGCGGATAGGTATTGAGCGCCAGCAACACCTTGGCGCCGCGCTCGTGGGCGTAACGGATGCCCTCGCGCGCGCCGCGTTGGTCGAAATTGAGGCCGGGAAAATTGCGCGCATTGGTGCCGTCACGAAAACCCAGATAGACGGCATCGGCGCCGTTGTCCACCGCCGCGCGCAGCGCGGGCAGGCTGCCCGCGGGACAGACGAGTTCCACCCCGTTCATCGCCATCACCCCCATCGCAATCGGCCGCGGCAAAGGACCCCGGCCCTCGTTGCTCGTCACCTTACCCCCCGGTGAAGGCGTATTCCACGCAGCGGATGGGTCGGGATTAGAGCGACCCAGGTCCGCCTGCGAGGACGCCCAGAGTTGGCGATCACCGCTCGGCGGGTTACCTTTGCAGACACACACTCACTTCACGATCTGCCGTAGCGACGAGACCATGCCTTCTGTTTTCCTCCCTGCCTTCCCCGCCCATCGCCCGTCCAGCCCGTCCACCCCTGCGCAGGCCCGTAGCCGATGAACTGGCTGATATTCACCGACCTGGACGGCACCCTGCTCAATCACGACAACTACAAGAGCGATGCCGCCCACGCCATGATCGACGAGCTCAAGGCGCGCGACATCCCCATCGTCTTCGTCACCAGCAAGACCCGTGCGGAGGTGGAGAAGCTGCAGGCGGAACTGGCGATCTTCGACCCCTTCATCGTCGAGAACGGGGCAGCCATCTTCATTCCCGAGGGCTATCGTGATTTCGATCTGAACGCCCTGCCCCTTCGCGATGGCTACCGGGTGCTGGAACTGGGCACGCCCTATGCCGAGATCCGCGCCTTTCTCGAGCAGATGCAGCCGCGCTACAGCGTGCGCGGCTTCGGCGACATGAGCGAACACGAAGTGGCGGCGCTCATCGACCTGCCGCACCACCGCGCACGCGACGCCATGGCGCGCGAATACACCGAGCCCTTCGTCATCCACGATGCGACGCACGAGCCGGCCATTCACGCCGAGGTCGGTGGCAGCACCTTCAGTGTCACCAGGGGGGGACGCTTCCACCACCTGATGGGCGAGGCGCAGGACAAGGGCCGTGCGGTGGAGACCCTGATCGAGATCTTTCGCAACAACGGCTATGCGGCGAGGACGGTCTCCCTGGGCGACAGCCGCAACGATATCCCCATGTTCGAGGTGACCGATGTGGCCATCCTGATCCCCAAGCTCGATGGCAGCTATGAGCCCATCGAGTTGCCCAACCTGATCAAGGCACGCGCGCCCGGCGCGCGCGGCTGGGCCGCTGCCCTGCGGGAGGTGATCGGTGAGTCTGAAGACTGACGCCCGCAATATCTTGCTCGCCGGCATCGAGGCGGTACGGCCACAGAACCTGCTGCCGCGGATGGTGCGGCGGGTGGGCGACACCCTGCAGGTGGCGGAGCATACAGTGGACCTCTCGCGCTACCGTGGGGTGCACCTGTTCGGCGCCGGCAAGGCGGCGGAGGCCATGGCCGCCTGTCTCGAACCGCTGCTCGGCGAGTACCTGCGCGACGGCCTCATCGCCGCGCTGCCGGGCGAGCACTGCCCCCTACGCTCACGCATCGTCGAGGCCTCCCACCCGGTACCGACGGCGCACAGCCTCGCCGCCGCGAGGCAGATCAGGCAGGCCATGGCGGCCCTCGGTGAGGACGAGCTCTTCATCTTTCTGCTCTCCGGCGGCGCCTCGGCCATGCTGGAGCTCCCGCAGCCCCCCATCACCCTGGAGGAACTGCAACAGACCGGTGAGTTGCTACTCGCCTCCGGCCTGGACATCCGCCGCATCAACGCCGTGCGCAAGCACCTGTCGCAGATCAAGGGTGGGCGGCTGGCCGAGGTGGTGCAGGCGCCGGGGCTGGTGCTGGTGATCTCCGACGTCATCGGCGATCGCCTCGACACCATCGGCTCGGCGCCGCTCTATGCCGATGACACCACCTACCAGGAGGCCATCGACGGCCTGCGCCAAGTGGGGGTGTACGAACGCCTGCCCGCCTCGGTGAAGGCGGTGCTGGAACAGGGCGCACGCGGCGAGATCCCGGAGACCCCCAAGCAGCCCAAGGCGAACATCCGCCATCTCATCATCGGCAGCAATGGCGTGGCCCTGGCCGCCGCCCGCGCGCAGGCCGAGAGCCTGGGCTACCACACCGAGATCCGCGATGCGGCGCTGACGGGCGAGGCGGCGGAGACCGCCAGGCGGCAGGCACAGACCTTCCTGCAGGACGCGGCCGGGGCACACCGTCTCTGCCACCTGTTCGGTGGCGAGACCACGGTGACCTTCGAGCGCAGCGGCCAGGGCGGGCGCAACCAGGAATTCGTCCTCGCCGCCCATGCAGTGCTCGGCGATACACCGGCGGTATGCGTAGCCGCCGCCGGCACCGATGGCATCGACGGCAATTCCCCGGCCGCCGGTGCCGTGGCCGACGCCGAGACCTTGCGCACGGCGCAGGCCAAGGGTCTGGATCCGCGGGACTACCTCGCCCGACACGACAGCTACAATTATTTCAGGGCAACAAACGACCTCATCATCACCGGCCCCACGGGCACCAACGTGATGGACATTTCTCTCTTTCTCAAAGGATAGGCCATGGCTGATTTTTTCCAGAACGGCGTCATCACCACCCTGCACAAGCTGGGCGAGCGCCCCCTCGAAGAGCTCGAGCACGAACTCATCGAAATGTCGGAACGGCGCAACATGACCCTGCTGCTGCCGGCCCTCTACTCGGAGTTCGAGACGCCGGCCATGCATCGCATCATCGAGGAACTCAAGGGCGCCAAGTACCTGTACAAGATCATCCTCGGCCTCGACCGCGCCACCGAGGAACAATTCCACGAGGTGCGGAAACTGATGTCGGTGCTGCCCTGCCAGGTGGACGTGCTGTGGAACGACGGCCCGCGCATCAAGGCACTCTATCAGGAGCTGTTCCACGCCGGCTTCACCGGCTTCGAGGAGCCGGGCAAGGGACGCAACGTGTGGACCATGATGGGCTACGGCCTGACCGACCGCGAGGCCTACGCCTTCGCCCTGCACGACTGCGACATCCTCAACTACAGCCGCGAGATCGTCGCCCGCCTGTTCTACCCCATCGTGCACCAGGCTCTGGACTTCGAGTTCAACAAGGGCTTCTACTCGCGCGTCTCCGGCCGCCTGCACGGGCGCGCCACGCGCCTCTTCTACACGCCGCTGATCAACGCCATCACCACCGTGATGGGGCCGAGCCGTTATCTCGATTACATGAACAGCTTCCGCTACGCTCTGTCCGGTGAATTCGCCTTCATCCGCTCCCTGGCACGCGGCGTGGCCATCTCGCCCACCTGGGGGCTGGAGGTGTCCACCTTGAGCGAGATCTACAAGAACACCTCCAACCGCCGCATCTGCCAGACGGAGATCATGGAGTCCTACGACCACAAGCACCAGGCGCTGGGCGGCAAGTCCGAGGGTGGCGGCATCTTCCGCATGGCCGCGGACATCGCCAAGACCATATTTCGCGTCATGGCGCAGGAGGGGGTCTCCTTCTCCGAGAGCGACTTCAAGACCATCATCGCCGCCTACTACCAGGAATCGCGCTACGCCATCTACAAGTACAACGCCCTGAGCAAGCTCAACGGCCTGGCCTACAACCGCCAGGAGGAGATCGACGCCGTGACCATCTTCCAGGAGGCCATCCAGGAGGCCGCGGCCGATTTCTACCGTGATCCCCTCGGCGTGCCCGCCCTGTCACAATGGATCACCGTGCGTTCGGTGCTGCCCGATTTCTCGCCACGCTTCGCCGAGGCCGTGGCCCTGGACAACCAGGTGTCATGATGCCCCTGCAATTCGAACCCCGCACCCTGCGTCAACGCCTGGCCTTCCTCTACGACGAGGCAGACACGGAGGCCGCCTATGCGGCCATCGAGCGACTGGTCGAGAAATACCGACAGAGGATCGTCTCCACGCCCTACAAGCTGTCGGAGAAGGACGCCATTCTCATCACTTACGGCAATCAGGTCATCCGCCCCAACGAGACCACCCTGGAGACCCTGCGCCATTTCCTCGAGACCCGGGTTGGCGACACCCTCAACACGGTGCACATCCTGCCCTTCTATCCCTACTCCTCCGACGATGGTTTTTCCGTCATCGACTACAAGGACGTCAGCCCGCAGATGGGGGAATGGCGCGACATCCATGCCATCGGCGCCAGGTACCGGCTGATGTTCGACGCCGTGATCAATCACGTCTCGCGCTATTCGTACTGGTTCAAGGCCTTCCTCGCCGGCGACCCCAAATACAAAGACTTCTTCATC
>JANTGX010000104.1 GCA_024762755.1 Gammaproteobacteria bacterium | reverse complement strand
CCCTGCAGGATGATGCGCTTGCCCGCCAGTCCTCCCTCCAGCCCCGCCTCCTCGCGCATATCGGCATGGCGGAAGAACTCACGCAGGGCGTACTGCACGCCGCGCCCGGTGGCCTCGGTGCGCCCCTGAATACCGCCGTGGGCCACCGGCTTGCCGGTGACGCAGGCGGTGTAGTTGATGTCATCGGGATAGAGGTGCTTGTAGGTGTCGGCCATCCAGGCCATCTCGCGCTGACCGGTGCCCATGTCCGGCGCCGGCACGTTGGTGGCCGGGCTGAGAAAGCCCTTGCGCACCAGCTCCAGGGTGAAGCGGCGGGTGATGAGCTGCATCTCCTCGCGGTCGAACTGGCGCGGGTCGATGAGCAGGCCGCCCTTGGAACCGCCGAAGGGCACATCGACGATGGCGCACTTGTAGGTCATCAGTGCGGCCAGGGCCTCCACCTCGCCCTGATCGACGAAGGGGGCGAAGCGGATGCCGCCCTTGGCCGGCAGTCGATGGGTACTGTGCACCGCCCGCCAGCCGGTGAAGACCTGCACCTTGCCGCGCACCTTCACCGGGAACTTGAGCTGGATCACCGCATTGCAGGCCTTGATGGCCTCGGCCACGTCCGCGGCCAGGTCCATGGCCATGACCGCACGGTCGACCATGTGTCCCAGGCTGTCGAGAAAACTCTGGCCCTTGTGCTGATTGCCCATCCTCGCCCCTCCTGTCGAATGCCCGGCGGGAACGGCCCCGCGCACGCCACCTGCCGTTATACCCGCCGCGCGGGCTCACCGCCATGCCGGCGACGCGCAGCGGCGAGCAGCAGGCACAGTCCCAGCAGGCCCAGTACGCTGGCGTTGCCCGTGGTCACGTAGGGCGTGGCGCCTCGGCGCGGCTGGGCCTCGCCGTGCAGGGAAAAGACCCGAAACTGCGGCGAGCGCGCGAGCACCAGCCCGCGGTGATCGATGATGGCGGAGATGCCGTTGTTGGTGGCGCGCAACATGGGCCGCGCCGTCTCCAGACTGCGCATGCGCGCCATCTGCAGGTGCTGCGGCGGCGCCAGGGAATCGCCGAACCAGGCATCGTTGCTCACGTTGACCAGCACCGTGGCCGCCGGCAGGGCACGGATCAGCTCCTCGCCGAAGGCGTCTTCGTAGCAGATGGAAACGGCGAGAAACTGACCGGCCACCGCCAGTGGAGGCTGGTCCTCGTCACCGCGCGAGAAATCGGCCATGGGCACGTGCAGGATGTCCAGCAGGCCGCCGAGCAGGGACTTGAGGGGCACGTACTCGCCGAAGGGTACCAAGTGGCGCTTGAAGTAGAACTGTGGCGGCTCGGTCATGGCCACCACGGCGTTGTAGTAACGCGAGGGATCGGAGGCCGGACGCACCGGCAGACCAGTGAGCAGGGTGGCCGGTGCGGCCTCTTGCGCCAGCCCGCGCAGGAAGCGCTCCGCCTGGTGATAGTAGGCCGGCAGGGCCGTCTCCGGCCAGATGATGAGATCGCTGTCAGCGAACGCCGCGCGCGACAGGCGGGTGTAGAGATCGATGGTGGGCTGGCGTTGATCCGGCCGCCACTTGAGGTTCTGCGGCACGTTGCCCTGGATCAGGCTGGCGCGCAGAGGGTCGCCCGCGGGCTGCGACCAATCCACCTGCCCCAGGCCGGCGGCCGACAGCCAGAGCAGGACGAGGGCCGCGAGGGCCCGACCCCGCTGCGCCGGCACGGCCACGCCGTAGACCAGCAGGGCGGCACTCAGCGCCACAGCGAGGGAGACGCCATATACCCCCAGCACGGGGGCCAGACCGGCCAGCGGGGCATCGATCTGGCTGTAACCCACCAGCAGCCAGGGGAAGCCGGTGAAGATCCAGCCGCGCAGCCACTCCAGTGACACCCACAGGGCCGGCAGAGCGAGCAGCAGGGCGAGGGGCAGGCGTACGGCCGAGAAGCCGCGCCGCCACAGACCACCGACGGCGGCGGGAAAGGCCGCGAGTAGCAGCACGAAGAGGATCGTCGCCAGGCCGGAGAGCACCACCCCCATGCCGCCGAAGCGGTACATGCTCACCGCCACCCAGGAGACGCCAAAGCCGAAGTAGCCGAGGCCGAACAGATAACCGAGCCAGAAGGCCCGCCGCGGGCTGACCGCCCGCCAGAGATGGAACAGCACCGCCAGGGCCAGGGGGGCGAGGGGAAACAGACCGAAGGGGGCAAAGGCCAGCGGCAGGGCGAGGCCGGCGGCGACAGCCGCCAGGGCCGGCGGCGAGGGGGAGAGCGTCGACAGGCGCATGGTCAGGCGTCGTCTTTCCGTACCTCTTCCCGCGCCGCTTCGCCGGGCTTGTCCTCCTGCGCCTCGTCCTCCGGCAAGAGGGTCAGGCGCAAAAGATGGAGGCGTCGACTGTCGGCGCGCAGGACCTCGAAACGGAAGCGGCCCAGGGTGCAGACCTCTCCGCGCCGCGGCAGATGGCCGAAGGCCTTGACCACCAGTCCGCCCACCGTATCGAATTCTTCGTCGTTGAAATCGGTACCGAAGTAGGCGTTGAAATCTTCGATGGGGGTGAGTGCCTTGACCGTGTAGTGGCGCTCACCGAAGCGCACGATGTGGTGTTCGTCGTCGTAGTCGTGCTCGTCCTCGATGTCGCCGACGATCTGCTCCAGCACGTCCTCGATGGTCACCAGGCCGGCCACGCCACCGTATTCGTCCACCACAATGGCCATGTGGTTACGGTTGCTGCGGAAGTCGTTGAGCAACACGTTGAGGCGCTTGCTCTCGGGGATGAACACCGCCGGGCGCAGCAGGTCGCGCAGGTCAAAGCGGGGAGGTTCGCTGGGTTCTGCGGCGAGGCGGTTGCAATAGCTCAGTAGATCCTTGGCCAACAGGATGCCGACGATCTCGTCACGGTTGTCGCCCACCACGGGGAAACGCGAATGGGCGGATTGGACGGCGGTGGCGAGAATCTCCTGCGGCGTGTCGTCCTCGGATACCACCACCATCTGCGCACGCGGCACCATAATGTCGCGCACCTGCATGTCGGAGACATTGAGCACCCCCTCGATCATGCCCAGCGCCCCGGCATCGAGCAGGTTGCGCTGCTGGGCGTCGCGCAGCAGCGCGGTGAGTTGTTCACGGTCCTGCGGCTCGCGCAGCAGGGCCTGGCTCAGGCGCTCCAGCCAGGATCGGGATTGCCGCTCGCCATTGGCGGCGGCGCTACTAGATCGGTCGTTCATGCGGGGTCGGTCTGCCTTGCTTGGTCAGGGTTCAGGTAAAGGGAATCAGGTGGCATCGGCGGTCGCGTCGGCCACGGCATAGGGGTCGCCGATACCCAGCCCGGCCAGGGCGCGCAGCTCCAGCGGCTCCATCTGCGCCGCCTCGGCCGGGCTCACGTGGTCGTATCCCAGCAGGTGTAGGGTACCGTGCACCAACATGTGCGCCCAGTGCGCGGCCAGGGGCTTGCCCTGCTCGGCGGCCTCCTGCTCCACCACCGGGGCGCAGACGACGATGTCGCCCAGCTCGCCCGCGGTGGCCTCGGCGGGCAGCCCCGGCGGCGGCGCGAAGGGGAATGAGAGCACGTTGGTGGGCCGGTCCTTGTGCCGGTAGTCGCGGTTGAGGCGGGTGATCTCCGGCGTCTCCACCAGGCGCACGGTCAGGTGGGCATCGCCCTCGCCGCCGGCCGCAGCAAAGGCGGCCTCGGCCCAGCGCGTGAGGTCCGCGTCACTGGGCAAGAAGGGATGGGCGGCCTCGTCGAGGGCCCGCTGTACCGTCAATGAAAGACTCATGGCGCAGCTGTGGGCCCCGCCTTGCCGGCCGGCGCCTCCGTCGCCGTAAGTCCGGACTCGTACTCGTCGTAGGCGGTGACGATGCGCTGCACCAGTGGGTGACGCACTACGTCCTTGGCCTTGAAGAAGGTGAAACTGATGCCCTCCACGTCCTTCAGTACCTCGATCACGTGTCGCAGGCCGGACTGTGTGCGTGAGGGCAGGTCCGTCTGGCTGACATCGCCGGTGATCACCGCGGTGGAGCCGAAGCCGATGCGGGTGAGGAACATCTTCATCTGTTCGACGGTGGTGTTCTGCGCCTCGTCGAGGATGATGAAGGATTCGTTCAGGCTGCGCCCGCGCATGTAGGCCAGTGGGGCCACTTCGATGACGCTGCGCTCGATGAGCTTGTCGACCCGCTCGAAGCCGAGCATCTCGTACAGGGCGTCGTACAGCGGGCGCAGGTAGGGATCGACCTTCTGCGCCAGATCGCCGGGCAGGAAGCCGAGGCGTTCACCGGCCTCCACCGCCGGGCGCACCAGCACCAGGCGCCGCACGGTCTGTTTCTCCAGCGCCTCCACGGCACAGGCCACGGCCAGATAGGTCTTGCCGGTACCGGCCGGGCCGATGCCGAAATTGATGTCGTTGCCGACCACGTTGCGCAGGTAGCGGCGCTGATTGAAGCCCCGCCCACGCACCTGGCCGTGGCGGGTGGTGATCACCACCTCGGCGCCGTCGTCCTTGCCCTCCGGTTCCAGCAGGGCCTCGACGCGCGCCTCCTGCAGATAGAGATGCACCCGCTTGGGCGAGAGGTTTTCGCTCGCCGCGGCCAGGTAGAGGCCCTGCAGCACCTCACCGGCGGCGCGCACGGCGTGGGCGTCACCGATGACGCTGAAGCGGTTGCCGCGGTTGTTGATCTCCACCCCGAGGCGCCCCTCGATCTGACGCAGGTTCTCGTTGAAGGGGCCGCAGAGATTGGCCAGGCGTTCGTTGTCGGCGGGTTCCAGGCTGAAGCTGGAGGATTCGGGTTGTTGATTCAAGGTGGACTCTTGGGCAGGGGTGTCAGGCGCAGTGGGCCACGTCGTCGGCCGCCAGGGCCTCGCCGCGCAGGGAGTTGGGCAGGGCTTCGGTGATCCGCAGATCGACGAACCGACCGATGAGGGCGGCGTCGCCGTCGAAGTTGACCACCCGGTTGTTCTCCGTGCGGCCGGCGAGCTGGGCGGGATCCTTGCGCGAGGGGCCTTCCACCAGCACCCGCTGCACGCTGCCCACCATGGCGCGGGAGATGCCGGCGGCCATCTCGCCGATACGCGTCTGCAGGATGGCCAGGCGCTGTTTCTTCTCCGCCAGGTCGACATCGTCGGGCAGGGCCGCGGCGGGGGTGCCGGGGCGGGCGCTGTAGATGAAACTGAAGGAGTGGTCGAAACCGATGTCCTCGATCAGGTCCATGGTGGCCTGGAAGTCGGCCTCGGTCTCGCCGGGGAAGCCGATGATGAAGTCCGAGGAGAGGCTGATGTCCGGCCGTACCGCACGCAGGGCGCGGATCTTGGCCTTGTATTCCAGCGCCGTGTGGCCGCGCTTCATCTGCGCCAGGATCCGGTCCGAGCCACTCTGCACCGGCAGGTGCAGGTGGCTGACCAGGGCCGGCACCTCGGCATAGGCCTGGATCAGCGCGTCGCTGAACTCCACCGGGTGCGAGGTGGTGTAACGGATGCGTTCGATCCCCTCGACGGCGGCGACATAGTGGATGAGGAGGGCCAGGTCGGCGGTGTCGCCGTCGGCCATCTCGCCGCGATAGGCATTGACGTTCTGCCCCAGCAGGTTGACCTCCCGCACCCCCTGCGCCGCCAGTTGGGCCACCTCGGCCAGCACGTCGTCGAAGGGCCGGCTGACCTCCTCGCCGCGGGTGTAGGGCACCACGCAGAAGGTACAGTACTTGCTGCAACCTTCCATGATGGAGACGAAGGCGCTGGGGCCGGAGGCGGCGGGTTCGGGCAGGTTGTCGAATTTCTCGATCTCGGGGAAGGTGATGTCGACGCCCGGGGCGCCGCCGGCCTGCAGGTCACGCAGCATCTGCGGCACCCGATGCAGGGTCTGCGGGCCGAACACCAGGTCGACGAAGGGCGCACGCTGGCGGATGGCCTCGCCCTCCTGGCTGGCGACGCAGCCTCCGACGCCGATGACCAGCTCCGGGCGGCGCAGCTTCAATTCACGCCATTGGCCGAGCAGGGAGAACACCTTCTCCTGCGCCTTCTCGCGGATGGAACAGGTGTTGAGCAGAAGGACGTCGGCCTCCTCCGCGGCGGCCACCGGCTCGAGGCCATGGCTCTCACCGAGCAGCTCCGCCGTGCGCGCGGAATCGTACTCGTTCATCTGGCAACCGAAGGTCTTGATGTAAAGCTTGCGCCCCATGACTCACTATTTTTGCAAAAGAATGGAGCGCAATTCTAGCACATCGCCCCCGCGCCCTCAGCGGTCGTAGGGAGGTTCGGCCTCGATGCGGTGGATGCTCAGGTCGGCGCCTTGGTATTCCTCCTCCTGGCTCAGGCGGATGCCCACGGTCTGCTTGAGCAGGCCGTAGACCACCAAGCTGCCGGTGAGGGCGATGGCCACGCCGATCAGGGTACCGGCGATCTGTGCCGGCAGGCTCACGCCGCCCAGACCGCCGAGGGCCTCGAGGCCGAAGATGCCGGCGGCGATGCCGCCCCAGGCGCCGCACAGTCCATGCAGGGGCCAGACGCCGAGCACATCGTCGATGCGCCATTTGTTCTGTGCCAGGGTGAAGGTCCAGACGAACAGGCCGCCGGCCACCGCGCCGGTGATCAGCGCACCCACCGGGTGCATGAGATCGGAGCCGGCACACACGGCCACCAGACCGGCCAGCGGGCCATTGTGGACGAAGCCCGGATCGTTACGCCCGGCAACGAGGGCGGCGAGGATACCGCCCACCATGGCCATCAGGGAGTTCGCCGCCACCAGGCCGTTGACCGCGTCGATGGTCTGCGCCGACATGACGTTGAAGCCGAACCAGCCCACGGTCAGGATCCAGGCGCCCAGGGCGAGGAAGGGGATGCTGGACGGCGGATGCGCGGCGATGCTGCCGTCCTTGGCGTAGCGCCCGTGGCGCGCGCCGAGCAGCAGCACCGCGCCGAGGGCGATCCAGCCGCCCATGGCGTGCACCACCACGGAACCGGCGAAGTCGTGGAACTCGGCGCCGAAGGTGGCCGCGATCCACTCCTGCATGCCGAAGTTGCCGTTCCAGGTCATGCCCTCGAAGAAGGGATAGACCAGGGCCACGAGGAGGAAAGTGGCCGCCAGCTGGGGATTGAAGCGGGCGCGCTCGGCGATGCCGCCGGAGATGATGGCCGGGATGGCCGCGGCGAAGGTGAGCAGGAAGAAAAACTTCACCAGCTCGTAGCCGTTCTTCTCCGTCAGGGCCTGGGCGCCGTCCATGAAGCCGATGCCGTAGGCGATGCCGTAGCCGATGAAGAAATAGGCGATGGTGGAGACGGCGAAGTCGGTGATGATCTTCACCAGGGCGTTGACCTGGTTCTTCTTGCGCACCGTGCCCACCTCGAGAAAGGCGAACCCCGCGTGCATGGCCAGCACCATGATGGCGCCGAGCAGAATGAACAGGACGTCACTACCCGCCTTGAGCGATTCCATGGAATACCTCGTCTGCTTACGCCAGCGAAGAAACCGGCCATTGCGAACCCCCGCCGGCGATCAACGCCTTGGGGCATCAAAGGCGCGCACTATACCGCAGTCGGGG
>JANTGX010000103.1 GCA_024762755.1 Gammaproteobacteria bacterium | reverse complement strand
CGAGACCCTGATCCCCATGCTGCACCAATTGGTGCAGGACGCCGGCGCGCGTCGGGTGAGCGAGGTGGTGCTGGGTATGGCCCACCGCGGCCGGCTCAACGTGCTGACCAACCTGCTGGGCAAGTCGCCGGCCAGCCTGTTCGAGGAATTCGAGGGACGCTCGGGTGGCGCGCAGGAAAATGGTTCCGGCGACGTCAAATATCACCAGGGTTTCTCCACCGACGTGCAGACCGCCGGCGGCGCCCTGCACCTGGCCCTGCTGTTCAACCCCTCGCACCTGGAGATCATCGACCCGGTGGTGACCGGCTCGGTGCGCGCGCGTCAGCAACGGCGCGGCGACGAGCAGGGGCGGGAGGTGTTGCCGGTGTTGATCCATGGCGACGCGGCCTTCGCCGGCCAGGGCGTGGTGATGGAGACCTTCAACCTGTCACAGGTGCGCGGCTTCCGTGTCGGTGGCACCGTGCACATCATCGTCAACAACCAGATCGGTTTCACCACCAGTCATCCCCTCGATGCCCGTTCAACGCTCTACTGCACGGAGGTGGCACGCATCGTCCAGGCACCCATTCTGCACGTCAATGGCGACGACCCGGACGCCGCCGCGCGCGCCATGCGCATCGCCCTCGACTACCGCATGGCCTACGGCCGCGACGTGGTGGTGGACCTGGTCTGCTACCGCCGCCACGGCCACAGCGAGGCCGACGAGCCGGCCGTCACCCAGCCCGTGATGTACAAGAAGATCCGCCACCACGCCCGCGTCGGTCAGCTGTACACCGACCTGCTCATCGGCCAGGGGCTGGTGGACGAGGACGTGGTGGAGGGGCTGATCCACGACTATCGCCAGCGTCTGGACAAGGGCGAGACGGTGGCCCCGGGGATCCTCACCGAGCAGCGGGACAAGCCCTTCTGGGTGGATTGGCGGCCCTATCTCGAGGGGCGCTGGGACGAGCCGGTGGATACCTGCGTCGAGCTGACGCGCATCCGTCGCCTGGCCGAGACCCTGGATCGTCTACCCGAGGAGTTCGTGGTGCACCGTCAGGTGCGGCGCATCCTCGACGATCGCCTGCGCATGGCGCGCGGCGAGCATCCCATGGATTGGGGTTTTGCCGAGATCATGGCCTACGCCACCCTGCTGGAAGACGGTTACCCGGTGCGCCTGTCCGGCGAGGACAGCGGCCGCGGCACCTTCTTTCACCGCCATGCCATTCTGCACGACCAGCAGACCGGCCACGCCTACATGCCCTTGCAGCATCTCACCGACGACCAGGCCGATTGCCTGGTGATCGACTCGCCCCTCTCCGAGGAGGCGGTGCTGGGGTTCGAATACGGTTTCAGTACCGCCGCGCCCTATGGCCTGACCATCTGGGAGGCGCAGTTCGGAGACTTCGCCAATGTGGCCCAGGTGGTGATCGATCAGTTCATCACCTCCGGCGCGGCCAAGTGGGGCCGCCTCAGCGGCCTGGTGCTGTTCCTGCCGCACGGCTTCGACGGCCAGGGACCGGAGCACTCCTCGGCCCGCCTCGAACGCTATCTGCAGTTATGCGCGGAGGAGAACATCCAGGTCTGCGTGCCCAGTGAGCCGGCGCAGATGTTCCACCTGCTACGCCGGCAGATGCTACGCAAGCTGCGCGTCCCCCTGGTGGTGCTCACCCCCAAGAGCCTGCTGCGGCACAAACTCTCCACCTCGCACCTCGAAGACCTCGCCAGCGGGTGTTTCCGCACCTTGATCGCCGATCCGGACATGCAGGATGCGAGCGCCATCCGCCGTGTCGTCGTCTGCACCGGCAAGGTGTTCTATGATCTGCTCGATGCGCGGCGCAAACGGGAGATAGACGACATCGCCATTCTCCGCGTCGAACAGCTGTATCCCTTTCCGGTCACCGACTTCTGTGACCAGCTGGACCGCTTCGAGGCCGCCACGGAGGTGGTGTGGTGTCAGGAGGAGCCGCAGAATCAGGGGGCCTGGCAATACATCTGGCCCATGCTGCGCGACGGCAAGCAGGCCGGGCAGAGTCTGTCCTATGCCGGCCGACCGGCCTCGGCCTCACCGGCCGTGGGCTGTTATCGCAAACACATCGAACAACTCCAGGCGCTGGTGGATTCGGCCCTGGGCAGCCGAGGTAGCCCGTCATGATGATCGAGGTCAAGGTGCCCCCTTTGTCGGAGTCCGTCGCCGAAGCGACCCTGCTCGACTGGCGCAAGCAGGCGGGCGAGGCGGTACGCCGCGACGAGGTGCTGGCCGAGCTGGAGACCGACAAGGTGGTGCTGGAGGTGGTGGCGCCCAGCGACGGCGTGCTCAGCGAGATTCGCCACACCAGCGGCGACACGGTGACCAGCGGCGAGGTGCTGGCGGTGATCGACGACCAGGCCGTCGCGGAGAGCGCCACGCCGCCGGCGACGCCTGCCGCGAAGGCGCCCGCGGCGGCTGCTGAGGCACCGGCGGAGACGACACCCAGTCTCAGCCCCGCGGCACGCAAGCTGGCAGCGGAGAACGCCGTCGACACCCGCCACATCCGTGGCAGTGGCCGCGACCATCGCATCACCAAGGCCGACATCATCGAGCACCTAGAGGCCCGTGGCGGCAAGACCGACCGCCCGTCGCCGGCAGCCGATACGGCGGCCACCGGAGGCGCCCCGCGGCCGGAGAAACGCGTGCCCATGAGCCGCCTGCGCCAGCGCGTGGCCGAGCGCCTGAAACAGGCACAGAACACCGCCGCCATCCTCACCACCTTCAACGAGGTGGATCTGTCGGCGGTGAAGGCGCTGCGCAGCCGCCTCGGCGAGGCATTCGAGCGCAGCCACGGCACGCGCCTCGGTTACATGTCCTTTTTCACCCGCGCGGTGGTGGAGGCCCTGCAGCGCTTTCCGGTGATCAACGCCTCGCTGGACGGCCAGGAGATCGTCTACCACGGCTACTACGACATCGGCATCGCCGTGGGCTCGCCGCGCGGCCTGGTGGTGCCGGTGCTGCGCGATGCCGACGGACTGTCCTTCGCCGACATCGAGCGCGCCATCCGCGACTTCGGCGAGCGCGCCCGCGATGGCCGTCTGGAACTGGAGGAGCTCAGCGGCGGGACCTTCAGCATCACCAATGGCGGGGTGTTCGGCTCACTGCTCTCCACGCCCATCCTCAATCCGCCGCAGAGCGCCATCCTCGGCATGCACAAGATCGAGGACCGCGCGGTGGTGGTGGACGGCGAGATCGTCGTCCGCCCCATGATGTACCTTGCCTTGTCCTATGATCATCGTATTATCGACGGGCAGGACGCGGTGCAGTTCCTGGTCGCGGTGAAGGCCGCATTGGAAGAGCCGGCACGCCTGCTGCTCGAGCTCTAGCGGATCCAGAAACAGGGGGGAAGGGTCATGGCAGACTTCGACGTGATCGTACTCGGTGGCGGCCCCGGCGGTTATGTGGCCGCCATCCGCTGTGCCCAGCTCGGCCTGCACACCGCCTGTATCGACGACCGGCTCGACGCCGCGGGCGAGCCTCGCCTCGGCGGGGTCTGCCTCAACGTCGGCTGCATCCCCTCCAAGGCCCTGCTCGAGAGCTCCCATCACTACGCCTTCACCCGCGACGCCCTCGCCGCGCACGGCATACACGCCGGTCAGCCGGAGCTCGACCTGGCCACCATGCAGGCACGCAAGGAGGGCGTAGTGCAGACCCTGACCCACGGCATCGCCAGCCTCTTCGCCAAGCACAAGGTGACACACATCTCTGGTTATGGCCGCCTGGCGCCGGCGCGCACGGTGGCGCTCACGCCCCTAGACGGCGGCGCGGAACAGACCCTGCAGGCCGCGCACATCATCGTCGCCACCGGCTCACGCCCGGTGGAACTGGCCGACATTCCCTTCGACGGTGAGCGGGTGGTCGATTCCACCGGCGCCCTGGCCTTCGACGAGGTGCCGGGCCGCCTGGGGGTGATCGGCGGCGGGGTCATCGGCCTGGAGCTGGGCAGTGTGTGGTCGCGCCTGGGGTCCAAGACCCACCTGCTGGTACGCGGTGATCGCTTCCTGCCCATGTGCGATGCACAGATCGCGGACGCCGCCCTGCACGACCTGCGCGAAGAGGGCCTGAACATCCGCCTGCAGAGCCGGGTCGAGGCGGTGAAGGTGACGCCACGCCAGATCGCCATCCACTACCAGGATCCGGACGGCGCGCAGCGGCTCATCGTCGACCGCCTGTTGGTGGCCGTCGGCCGCCGCCCCAACACCGGCGACATCGGTGCCGAGCAGGTGGGCCTGAAACGGGACGCCCGTGGTTTCATCGAGGTGGACGCCGACTGCCGCAGCAATCTGCCCGGCATCTACGCCATCGGTGACGTGGTGCGCGGCCCCATGCTGGCGCACAAGGCCTCGGAGGAGGGCGTGGCGGTGGCCGAACGCATCGCCGGACAACGCCCCGAGGTGGACTACGCGAGCATTCCCGCGGTGATCTACACCGCGCCGGAGATCGCCTGGGTGGGGCGCAGCAGCGAGCAGCTCAGCGCCGACGGCATCGACTTTCGCAGCGGGGTCTTCCCCTTCCGCGCCAACGGCCGCGCCCACGCCAATGGCGACACGCGGGGCCTGGTGAAGATCCTCGCCGAGACCGGCAGCGATCGTATCCTCGGTGTGCACATCTACGGCGCGCATGCCGGCGAACTCATCGGCGTGGCGGTCACCGCGATGACCTTCGTCGCCGCCGCAGAAGACCTGGCGCGCACCATCCACGCCCACCCCACCCTGTCCGAGGCCATCCACGAGGCGGCCCTGGCGGTGGACGGCCGGCCCATCCACATTTGATGCCGCTGCCCGGCTGGGCACGCGTGCGGTCCCGATCAAACCCGAGTAAGACTGAGAGAGATACATGACTTCCTTACCAGACGATGGTCTGCTGGCGTCGCTGAAGCGGCTCTACCAGCGGGTCTTCTCGCGCTATCTGGAGCAGCGCCAGGCAACCTATCACCCCAGCGGCGCCGCGGAGCCAGGGTCTGCCATCGCCGATCGCCTGCAACGGCGCATCGAGGGCCTGGCCGACGTGGGGCAGCGCGCTACCGCCGGCCCGGCGCCACGCCCGGACGCGGCGCAGAAACCCAAGGCGCAGGCGAACGAATGGGTCGCCGTCGAACACGGTGTCGCCAACGACCTGTCGCAGTACTTTGAGGAGCATCACGATGGCTCCAGCCTGCTGCCCGATGCGGGCAAGCGGCTGATGCAGAGCACCTGGGAGCACATCCACGCCGCCCTGCGCTGCGCCCGCCAGGGCGATACCCGGCAGGCCGAGCTGCACGCCGGGATCGCCAACAACGCCTTCAAGGAGGCGGCCCGCTACCTGCCCGAGAAGGACTACGCCGCCTTTGCCGCGAAGGTGGGCGATCTCCTCGAGGGAAGCGAGCGGCCAGCAGAAAGCTAGCGCCATTCGCCTTCACGGATGCGGTTGATGGCCGCGGCCAGTTCGAACAGGCGGGGCAGGGCGAGGTTGCCCACCTTGAAGGGGCTGAGGCAGTCGAGGCCGTGGCGCTCCACTGCGTGCATCACCTGACGCAGGCCCTCGGCCAGGGTCTCGCAGTCCTCCGCACCGTGCTCGGCGAAGTAGTGGATCATCAGGCCGATGGTGCGGGTCTGGTCGCGGTCGACGAGTTGTTCCACTGCGCCGAGGTCGATGCGGTGTTCGCCATAGTCCAGCAGGTGGGTCTCACGCACGTCGATCTTCACCGCTCGCCGTCCGCGCGAGGCGTCCAGCACCCGGGGGCCGGGGCAGCGCCGGGGGTGGGTGTCGAAGGGTGCCGCGGCGGGACGTGGTGGCAGGGGGCGGGCCAGGGCCCGCGCCTTGTCGGTGACGTCCCGCGGTGCGTAGTTGTCCATCATGATCACCGTGTCCGCCACGTCGAGGTAGTCGCCGGAGCCGCCCATGACGATGATGCTGGAGACGCCTAACTGCGTATAGAGATCGCGCACGCGCTGCACCAATGGCGTGATGGGTTCCTTGTCGTCGGCCACCAGGGCCTGCATGCGTGCGTCACGGATCATGAAGTTGGTCGCCGAGGTGTCTTCGTCGATGAGCAACAGGCGGCTGCCGCAGGCCAGGGCCTCGACGATGTTGGCCGCCTGCGAAGTGCTGCCGCTGGCGTTCTCGCTGCTGAAGCGCGTGGTATCGCGGCCGAAGGGCAGGTGGTTGATGAAGGGGCTGATGTCCACCGCGTGAATGGCGCGGCCGTCCTCGGCGCGGATCTTCACCGCGTCGGCGAGGCTGGCCACGCGTTCGCGCCCGTCGCCGGGGATGTGGTCGTAGACGCCGCGTTCGAGGGTCTGCAACAGGGTGGACTTGCCATGGAAGCCACCGCCGACGATGAGGCTGACGCCGGCCGGTATGCCCAGGCCGCGGACCTCGCCGGCGTTGGGCAGGTCGACGCGTCGGGCCAGGCTGTCGGGGGCGTGCCAGGGCAGGGCGCCCTCGGCCAGGGGACGGTCGTCCACGCCGCTGGCCCGCGGCAGCACGGCACCGTCGGCGACGAAGGCCACCAGGTCCTCGCCGCGCAGCCAGTCGCGCAAGTACTGCTGATCTTCCACGCTGTGCACGTGGCGCGCGGCCGCGTTGGCGTCCAACTGGGCGAAACACAGACCGTCCTGCACCACCGCCGGCAGCTCGTCGAAGAACATGGCGATGGCCTCCCGCCCCGCCGCCCGCCGTCCCCGCGCGGGCAGGCCGAGGGTCAGGCGGGCCTCCACGTGGTCCTCGCTGATGAGCACGGCGTTGCGCTGCAGGACCTGCTGACCGCCGCCGGCGACGCGCATCTCGCCGCTGTTGCCCGAGCCCCGCTGGCCCTTCACGTGGCGCCGGATGGCACGGCGCAGGCAGCGAGCGAGGAAGTCCTCCAGGGCCAGCCGACGGACCGGGCTCCGCCACAGCTCGGCCGGCAGGGCGGCCTGGCCCATGGGCAGCCGCACGCTGATGCGCGAGGGCGTGGCGAAGGGGTCGCCCTGCACGTGATCGATACTCAGGGTGAAGCCGGGGAAGGCGTAGCGACCGGCGATGGCCTTGTAGGCCTTGTAGCCGCGGCCATCCAGGGCGAGCAGTCGTTTACGTAGCGTGTGCATGGTGTCTGTCCTGATATCGGCGTGATCGTCATGCCTTGGTCACAAAGAGCGGTTATCCTATCCGGTTCTATCGGTGGCCGGCGCGCTTGAAAAGCGGCTGGACACGCGCCATGAATGGTGGATAGCCATGCCCGTCATCTGCAGAGGACTCCCCGTGTCAGCCAGCGAACCGCAGCCCAGTGAGACCGACCTGAAACAACCCGAACTCTACATCAATCGTGAATTGAGTCTGCTGGAATTCAACGCCCGCGTGCTCGAGCAGGCCAAGCTGGACAGCGTGCCCCTGCTCGAGCGCCTGCGCTACCTGTGTATCTCCAGCACCAACCTGGACGAATTCTTCGAGGTGCGTGTCGCCAGCCTGATGCAGAAGGTCAAGCTGGGCTCGACCCAGGCGGGGCCGGACAACCTCTCCCCCGCCGAGGTGCTGCG
>JANTGX010000102.1 GCA_024762755.1 Gammaproteobacteria bacterium | reverse complement strand
ACACCCGCCGGTCTTCACCCTCGGCCTCAATGGCAGACCCGAACACCTGCTCGCCCCCGGCGACATCCCGGTGGTGCAGACCGACCGTGGCGGGCAAGTGACCTACCACGGCCCCGGCCAGCTCATCGCCTATTTTCTGTTGGACCTGCGGCGGCGCCAGCTGGGGGTGAAGGAGATGGTTCAGCGCCTGGAACAGGCGGTCATCGACCTGTTGCAGGCGCAGGGCATCGCGGCCGAGCGCCGCGAGGGCGCCCCCGGCATCTACGTCGAGGGCCGCAAGATCGCCGCCCTCGGCCTGCGCGTGCGCCGCGGCTGCAGCTACCACGGGCTGAGCCTCAACGTGGACATGGACCTGGCGCCCTTCTCGCGCATCAACCCCTGCGGCTTCGCCGGCCTGCAGACCACCCAGCTGCGCGACCTGCGGCCGGACGTGGACCCGGCTCAGGTGGCCGACGCACTGCTGCGACACCTGCAGGCGCAATTCTCATGATCGCCGGCGGAGGGGCCGCGGACCCGTCTCGTCCGTGGCGTGATCGCCCGGCCTTCTCCACGCTGGCGGCCTCTCGCCCGCCGCCTTGTCGGACAGGGCGAGCCACCACTCGGCCGCCTCCACCACCGGCGTCAACAGCGCCGCGGTGATCCGCCGCAGGGCGGGACGGTGACGAATGACGTCGGCCAGCGGCGGACTCCAGCGGTAGTACAGCGCCACCAGGGCCCGACCGGGGGCGTTCGGCAACAGCACCCGGTCGCGGAAGCTGCGCAGGGCCTGCACCCGCGGGTGCAGCGCCGAACCCCAGGCGGCGGTGGCGATGAAGCAGCGGCTGTCGCTGCCACTGCCCGGACTCACCTCGACCAGCGCGACAGCGCTGGCCCGATTGCCGCAGTCGTCGGTGACTTGCACGCGCACGCTGTAGCGGCCGGGGGCCGAGAAGGTGATCAAGCGCGAATCCGCCGTGCCCGCGGGCCCATAGACGCCGCTGCCCTCGTCCCAGGCATAGGCCACGATGCGCCCGTTGGGGTCCGCGGCGAGGGCACTGAACATGGCCGTCAGCGGCGCCGTGCCGGTGCTGGCGGAACCGATCAGGGTCACCGTCGGCTGCTGTGCCAGGGTGACGGAGAAACCGCTGCCGGCGCCGTTGACCTGCAGCCGCCCGCTGCTGCCACAGGCTGGCGTGGTGGCCAGGATCCGCCGGCCGCTCGCGTCCCACTGGCGCACCGTCAGCGGTTCGCCATCCAACCACACCCTGCCGGCCACGGCGCCGAAGTTGACGCCCTCGATGGTCACCTCGCCGCCGGCCGGCAGGCTGTAGGGCGTGACGTTGAAGACGGCCGGCAGGTCACCCTGGGTGAGGGCGGCAAAGGCGTCGATGCGCCCGCCGCTGATGACTCGCCCGTGCAGCCCAGCGAGGGACACGCTGCCGTTGAGGATGCGCCCCTTCACCGCGTGGGCATCGAGGCTCGGATAAGCGGCCCAGACGAGCGCCGCCAGGCCGCTCACATGCGGCGCGGCCATGGAGGTGCCGGCCAGATAGCCGTATTTACCCAGGCCGGCCCCCGGCCAGAGGGTACTGAGAATGCCGCCAACAGGGTCGCTGGCCTCGCCTCCCGGGGCCGCCACGTCCACCGTGTGGGCACCATAATTGGAATAGCCGGCCAGGGTCTGGCGCGCGGTGAGGGCGGCGACGCTGAGGTTGTTGGGCAGACGCAGGGTGGGCGGTGACGCATCGCGGCCATCCAGGTCGTCGCCATCGTTACCCGCCGCCGAGACCACCAGCGCGCCTCGGCCATCGGCATAGGCGATGGCATCGGCCAGGGTCCGGCTGTACTCCGCCACGGTGAAGCTGAGGTTGAGCACGCGGGCGCCATTGTCCACCGCATAGCGGATGCCCTCGGCCACATCCAGGACCGTGCCCTCGCCCTGCGGCCCGTGCAGCACCTTGACCGCCATCAGGCTCACCCGCCAAGCGACCCCGGCCACGCCAATGGCGTTGTCGCCCACCGCGCCGACGATACCGGCGACGTGGGTGCCGTGGGCGTCCTTAGTGTCGTCGTCCTTGGGGTCACCGGAGACCCGCGAGCCGTCGATCAGGATGCCGTAGACGTCATCCGTGTAGCCGTTGCCATCGTCGTCGAAGCCGGGCCTGCCCAGCGCCTCGCGCGCATTGCGCCACAGGTTGCCCCTGAGGTCCGGGTGCCCGTAGTCGATGCCGGTATCGAGGATGGCGACGACGATATCCGCATCGCCCGTGGTGTAGTCCCAGGCCGCCGGCAGCTGGATCAGCACCGGCGCCCATTGCTCGCCAAATCGCGCATCATCCGGCGCCACCGCCTTGCGCACGATGTAGTTGGGCTCGGCGTATTCCACCGCGGGGTCGGCGCGGTAGCGCGCCAGGGCCTGCGCCACACTCTCGCCCGCCGGCAGCTGCAGGCGTCGCAGCCCCTGTGCTCGCACCCCTGCCGGGCCGGGCCCGATCACCACGCCAGCGGCGTGCTCGCGATACTTCACCACGATCTCGCCGGGCACATAGTCCGGCCCCGCCGCCCAGGCCGCACCACCGATCAGGCACAGGCCACCGGCAGCGGCGAGCCGGATCATGGGCAGGAAAGATGGGCGTGGTGTCATGGTCTGCCCATCATAGCCGTTGCTGATACAGACGGCCCGGCAGATCTGGGACGGCGTCGCCTCACTCGATGCGCAGCGCCAACCACAGTGTGCGCAAATCCTTCCACTGGGGCGCATCGAGGGTCAGGCCCACGGCCAGGCGCCGCCAGGCCCACGACAAACCCAGGGCCTGGCGGCGGGGCCACAACTGGATGCCGAAGCGCTGGCCGCCGGAACGCCAGTCGCCCGCGAGACCGAACACCCCCTCGTCAAAGCGGTGGCGGTAGCGCAGGCCGGCGCGGAGGGTGGGAGTCAGGTCCTGCTCCAGGGCCAGGCTTCCCCGGGGGCGCAGACGTTGCAGATACGTGGCGTGATAGGCCTCGATGCCACTCAGGGCCGGCCTGACGACGATGTAGCCGGTCTCGTCGTAGCCCTGTTGGTTGGAGTTGGCCGTGGCCCGCGTATACGGCGCCTGACGCCAGCGGATGCGGCCGAAGAGGTCGGTCACCCGCAGACGAAGGCGGGTCTGCGCGGAGAACGCATAGGCCACGGCGAGATCCAGGCTCGCCCCGACGCCATCGGGCGCCTCGACCTGCCGATCGAACAGTACGTCTTCAGCATAGGTGTAGTCGACGGCGGCCTCGTAGGCGTACTCGTTCTCGGCCAGGGCCGTGGCCCGACCGTGCAGGCGACCATCGAGCAGATCACCGGCATTGAACAGACTCAGCCCCCAGGTGAGGGAGAGACCGGGCAGCGGCGCCTGCCGCCAACTGCCGCGCGCACCGCGGGCGGAAAAGCCATAGGCGGTGATGTCCACGGCATACTGCCGCCCCGTCTGCAGGGGCAGGCGATGGTCGGTTCGGTAGTACAACTCCGCGGTGTCGGCGGCGAAGCCAAGCCAGAGATCCCGGCGGTAGAGGGCCGAGATGCCCCAGACGCCGCGCCGGTAACCGCTCTCCAGCCAATTGATGCTCCATTGGGCCTCGCCCCCGTAGAAATGGCCCTGCCAGTCGTTCAACGCCGCATCGAGGCTGACCGGCTCGCTGTAGCTCTCGCTGTCGAGGCGCAGGAAGAACCCCGATCCCGCCCACGCGGGAACGGCCAGTACGCAGGCCAGGCAGGCCCAAAGCAGCCTCACCACCGGAGGGGACAAAAAAGACGGCACAAAAGAAAGGGGCGGCCTTCGCCGCCCCTCCCTCGCACAGATCCTGTGCATGGTTTCCCTATTGCAGGGTTTCGAAGGTGCCGTCTTCGTAGCGCACCAGGAGCAGGCCGTTGCTCGTCTCCTCGATGGTGGCCACAACCGCAGCGCCCACCTTCATGCTACCGCTGGTGGCGTGCTCGGTGGCGGTCACCGTGAGCTCGGCGCCGTCCGGCGTGGTCACCGTGAGGGTGCCCTGGCCATCGGTGGCGGCGTCCGCCTTGGTCGCCGTGAAGGTCACGTTTTGCCCGTTGTGGGTGAGGGTTACGGTCAGGTCGCCACCCTTATAAGCGGTGCGGTTGCCGGTGATCACAGCGGTGGTGTCGGGATAGCCGCTGAGGACCAGATCCATGGTGAGGCTCAGGGTGACGTCGGCGAAATTGTTCACCCCCGCCGACTCGAACTGAGGATAGTCCAACTCGGCCGACAGATAGGTCTCGCCCGGTTGGACGTTGTAGCCAGCAGGGGTAGTGGGTGCCGATGGTGACAGGTAGGCATAGCTGACATTGCGTGTACCCACTGGCGTCATCCCGCAGTCCCGATCGAAGACGGAAAGATTTCCCAGGATATGGCTGGAGACACCGAGGGCATCACCTGTGATGGTAACTGTTGTAATTTGTGTCGGGTTTGTTGCATCGGGGCCTACGAGGGTCGTGGTGTCGTCCCAGCTCGAGTAAGCGGCAAAACCCAGCCCCGCAAGGCCCAGAGTGGAATCGCTTGCCACGTAATTGGCGGCGCCAATCACATCACCCACCACCGAGGCACTCACCCACTCATCCTCCCCGCAGGCCAAGCCCCCCAGGGTGTCGAAGGCCGCCGCATTGTTTACCGTCAGGCTGGTATCGGCATCGAAGCTGTTGCCATTGCCGTCGCTGATGGTGCCATTGAGCGTTACCTGGCTCAGGCTGATCTTTGCGAAAGATGCGTCATTGATAGCGCTCTGAAGGTTATTGTCCAGGGCCACGAAGACCACGCCGGCATCACCAGTGAAGGTGGACCCGTTGGCCTGCAGGGTCATGCCCCCGGAGAGGCTGAGGTCGGTGAACACCGGATCGGCCGTGGTGGCATTGGGGTCGACGTTCAGCTGCTGATCGAGGGTGGACACGAGGTGCATCTGATCCAGCGTCATGCTGGCATTGGCATTGGACACCGAGCCGGTCAGGTTGAGGTCGAGACCGCTCAGGCTCATGGCCGTGCCAGTGTTGAAATAAGCCAGCGCAGCATTCGCAGACAAATCGCTGACGGCATTCAGTGAGACGTTAACCCCGCCGAGGTTGTTCGCCGTGATGGCGAGGTTCAAGCCGTTGTTGTCGGACAGGGTGACGGTTGCCTGGCCCAGATTGACGGGTGACGTCCCAGTATTGTCCTCCACGTTCACCGTGTAGGTGGTCAGGGACAGGCTACCGGCCTGGCCCTCCGTATCCAGCTTGGCGCCAACGGCGTCGAGCACGAAGCCCAGGGTATCGCCCAGCTGCAGGCTGTTGGTATCCAGCACGTTGCCTGCCGTTTCCAGGTTTACGTCGAAGGCATCCAGCGGGGATTCCAGATTCTCCAGCGAGGTCACCCAGGCCCGTGTCTGGGCGACCACGGCCCGCGCCTTCGCCACGTTGGTCTGGGTGGCGGTGTCGGCCGGTTCGGGGTCATAGCTGCAAGGTCCGGTGCTGCAGTCTCCGCTGATGCCTGCCTGCACGGTAGCCAGCACTTGGCTCAGCAACGGGTCGGTATCCAACCCTTCGGCACTGGCCTCGGCCTGCACCGCCGCCAGGAGGTCGCTGGGTTTGACCGTGTCGCCGTCGTCGAGCACGCCATCGTCGAAGGCGCTGGCCAGCGCGTCAATGCCGGCCTTCAGGTCTCCTTGGTCGAGGGCCAGCTTTCCGGCCGCAGCGAGAAAGGCGGCGTAGGCCTTGGCCTCAGATGAGGCATTGGCGAGTTGGGTCGGGTCGGTGATGTCCACCGGGGGAACCTCGAGGATGTTCACGCCCACCATCTGATTGACCTCGGAGATGGCTTTCTTCACCGTATCGGCATCGACGGGGCTCTGAGCCAGGGCACGCTTCGCCGCCATGTAGGTATAGGGCGTGATCTGCGCGCTGATGCTCGCGCCGTTGGCCACCGGCGGCACGATGGCGCTCATGGAAAAGGTACTGTCTAGGTCCACCGTGCCGCCGAAGGCAACCCCACCCCCGCAGCCGGCGGCCACGTCGCACTTCATCTTCGTCGTGTTGTCACTCTTGCCCTGGATGGTCAGCAACAGGGGGCCACCGGCATAGGTGCTGCCGATGCTGAGGGAGTATTTGCCGGCAGTGTCCGTCTCGGCGCTGCCGACGGTACGCAGGGGGTTGCCGCTGCTATCCAGTTCTTCCGCGGTGACGAGGCCGTGTTGGATGATGCCCTTGCTGGCGACACCGGCGGAGGTGGCGCCGAAGGTCGTCTCCTCCGTGCCGCCACCGCCGCCGCCACCCGAGGCGACGATGCCCATTACGCCAACCAGGCTCAAGCCTGCCAGGGCCAGTCCACGGGTGATTTGGATCGTGCGTGATTTCATGCTGAACTCCCATCGATGCGTGACAGTCGGCGGGCTCGCGGCCCACTGACCAAGTGAATACATAGGATCATGCTCGGACTGTAATGATGGTACTGTTACACAGAAATTCAAGCGGCCACAGCCCTTTCTTGTCCACCAGCGAGCATGGCAGCCTCGGCCATTCCTGCCCAACCGGCCACAAACCCTTGCCATAACGGCCTTTTCCTTGCGCCAGAACCTCGTCAATCTTCCTCGCCTCACCATCGGCCTTGCCAGCCTTGGGCTCGGCGTCCTCGTCTATCTGCTCGACCGACCCGCAGAGCGCACCTATCTCATTCCCGATGTCCTCGGCCATTCAATGCAGGGCAGCGCCGGTCTGTTCGGCCCACTCGGCCAGCAGCTCCCCACCTTTTTGCACACCTTCGCCTTCTGCCTGCTCACCGCCGCCTTGTTGCGGGTGGGCTGGCGGGGGGCGCTGGGCATCTGCACGGCCTGGCTGTCCGTCGATGCCCTGTTCGAGCTGGGTCAGCGGGGCGACCTGGCGGCGTGGATCGCACGCCACGTGCCGGGGTGGTTCCAGCACGTGCCGGTGTTGGACAACACCGCCAGCTATTTCCTGCGCGGCCGTTTCGACCCGCTGGACCTGGCCTCCATCGTCCTCGGCGCAGCGCTGGCCCTGCCGGTGATCCTCGCTACCCGGCGCTTCGATCCGCCCGGTGTATAATCGGCGATCCTTTCAGCAAGCCGACATCCACCCATGAGCAAACCCAGCAAGCCCGTCCAGCGCGGCGTCCCGCAGCGGGGCGCCGACAAGGTGGCGCGTATTCCGGTCAAGATCGAACCGAGCAGCGGCGTGCAGCGCAAGCCGCGCTGGATCCGCGCCAAGGCCCCCACCAGCGGCGAGGCCCAGCGGGTCAAGCGCCTGCTGCGCGAACACCGGCTGCATACGGTGTGCGAGGAGGCGGCCTGCCCGAATCTAGGCGAATGCTTCAGCCACGGCACCGCCACCTTCATGATCATGGGCGAGATCTGCACCCGCCGCTGTCCCTTCTGTGACGTGGCCCACGGCCGGCCGGAGCCGCTGGACGCCAGCGAGCCGGACAACCTGGCGCGCACCATCGCCCTGCTGGATCTCAACTACGTGGTGATCACCTCGGTGGATCGCGACGACCTGCGCGACGGCGGCGCCGGGCACTTCGTGGCCTGCATCGAGGCGGTGCGCGAGCA
>JANTGX010000101.1 GCA_024762755.1 Gammaproteobacteria bacterium | reverse complement strand
CGACCAACAGGGGTCCGGTATAGGGCAGCACCGCCACCAACACCACGGGGACATAATAGAGCAAGCCCCCGCCGTGCTGCTCCATGGGCGACGAGAATCGCTCGATGTTGTGTTTGAAAAAGAATCCCTGGATGAAGGCATCGCCCTCCTTCAGGTACTGCACCACATACCAGGGCAGGGCCACGGCGAGAAACAGGGCGATCCCCGCGGGATCGAACACCAGGCGCAGCCAGGCCCGCCATTCGCGCTGCACGGCGAAGAACAGCAGGCTCACCGCCAGCGGCACCAGCACCGCCACCGGCCCCTTGGTGAGAAAGCCCAGGCCGATGAGACCGAAGGCCAGCAGCCGCCAGCGTGTCTCGCGCTCGCGCCAATAGAGGAAGACGCTGAATACGGCGCCGGCGATGAGCAGATTGAGCAGCGCATCGGCGGTGGCGGCGCGAGACATCACCGACACCTCCAGTGCCGTGGCGGTGACGATGGCCGCCACCAGCGCAGTGCGCTCGTCGCCCACCCGGCGCAGGAAGAACAGCACCGCCAGCACCCAGCCGGTGCCGGCCAGGGCCGAGGGCAGGCGAAAGGCGAATTCGTTGACCCCGAACACCGCCACGGACAGGGCCTGCAGCCAGTAGATGAGAATCGGTTTGTCGTAGCGCGGCGCCCCGTCGAGGAAGGTGGAGATGAAATCACCGCGCGTGAACATCTCCCGCGTCGCCTCGCTGAAGGCGCCCTCGTCGAGATCGAACAAGGGCACCGCCCACAGGTTGAGATAGAAACTGCAGACGACGGCGAGGAACAGCAGCCAACGCAGGGCGTGCAGACCAACGGGCGTGGGAGACAGGGGGTTCATTGGCAGAGAGGATCCTTGGAGTACAATGGCGAGCGCCGCGCGGGCGTCGATGATTCACGCAGGAGGCGCCATGCAGAACGGCGCCGGGGATGGACGCCCCAGCCCTCACCCAATCGCACCGAGTCACCCTTGCAAGCAGCCACCAAGACCTTCCTGAAGACCGCCATCGGCCTGCTCCTGCTCGTCGGCCTGCTCCTGCTGGTGGAGCGTGCCATCGGCTGGGCGGCCCTGCTGGCGGCGTGGCGCCACTTGGCACCGGCGCCATTGGCGGCGGCCATTATACTGGTATTCGCCACCTACGCCCTGCGCGCTCTGCGCGTCTACGACTATTTCCGTGACGACACCGGCGGCGCCTTCGCCGCCGTGCTGCGCCTCTCCCTGCAGCACAACCTGCTCAACAACCTGCTGCCGGCGCGCAGCGGCGAACTCAGCTTCCCGGTCCTCATGGCCCGCCAGTTCGCCATCCCGCCCAGCCGCTCCCTGCCCGCCCTGTTGTGGTTTCGCCTGCTCGATCTGCACAGCCTGCTGGCCTGCGCCCTGCTGGTCATGGGCGACCGCCTGTTCGGCGCCCAGTGGACCCTGCCCCTGACCCTCGCCTGGCTCGCCCTGCCCTGGCTGGGGCATCGGCTGTTCGCCCCGCGGCTGGCGCGCTGGCCCCTGCCCGAAGGTCGCGCCGGTGCCGTACTCCACCGCCTGGTGCAGGCCCTGCCCCTGACTTCCTCTCTGTTCTGGCGCTCCTGGCTGTGGACCCTGCTCAACTGGGCCATCAAGCTGGCGGTCTTCGCCTGGGTGCTTAGCCTGTTCGCCCCCCTGGACCTCACCGCGGCGTGGCTGGGGGTCATCGCCGGCGACCTCACCAGCGTGCTGCCGGTGCACGGTGTGGCCGGGGCGGGCACCTACGAGGCCGGCGTGGTGGCCGGTCTGTTGCCCTTCGGTCTGCCGCCCACCCTGGCCCTGCAGGCGGCGGTGAACCTGCACCTGTTCGTGCTCGGCTGCACCCTGCTCGCCGGCCTCCTCAGCCTGGCCCTGCCGGCTCGCGGTCAGGCTGGCAATGGAGAATAATGTGGACGTGTGCAGCCTACCCATTCACCGACGCCGGCTCGCCGACCGAGCCCCAGATGCACGCCACGCATCCGGCTGGCGCCTGGTCGCCTGGGCCCTGCTGCTGGCGTCCCACACCGCCGCCATGGCAGCCGAGCTGCCGGCGCGCTTCACCGCAGTGTATGACTTGAAGAAGGGCCCCATCACCATCGGCGAGACGCGCCGCAGCCTGATGCCGGACGGCCCCGACACCTTCGTCTTCGAATCCGTCACCCGTCCCACCGGCTTGTCGCGCCTGTTGCGCAGCGGGCAGGTCGTGGAGCGCAGTCTGTGGACCTGGCACGGCGACCACCTGCGGCCACTGGAATACACCTACTTCAGCCACGGCGGCGGTACGCCTCGCACCGTCAATCTGCGCTTCGACTGGTCACAGCGCCGGGTGACCAACACCATCAACGGCGATCCCTGGCGCATGCCCCTCAGTGACGACCTGACCGTGGACAAGCTACTCTTCCAGCTGCGCCTGATGCACGATCTGCCGAGCATCGCCCCACGCCTGCACTACCCGGTGGCCGATGGCGGGCCCCTGAAGACCTACACCCTGGAGATCCTCGGCCCCGAGACCATCCGCCTGCCCGCCGGCACCTTCGACACCCTGCGTGTACAACAGCGCAATGGCGGCAGACAGACCACCTACTGGTGTGCACCGCGCCTGCGCTACCTGCCCGTGCGCATCGAGCGACGCCAGGCCGATGGCAGCACCATCAATGCCGTGCTCAATCACAGCGAGGGGCTATAGCCCATAGACACCCCATCCACGCCGGACCCTGTGCCAAGGCTCCGGAGCGAACCAAGGAGACGACCGTGGCCAAATCCATGCTCGACCAACTGAAGGCCGCCGGACTGGTGGACGAGAAGAAGGTCAAACAGGCGAAGAAGCAGAAACACCAGCAACGCAAGCAACAGGGCAAGGGCAAGCCCGCGGGTGACGAGGCCCGTCAGGCGGCGCAACAGGCGCGCCAGGCGCGCGCCGAACGTGACCGCGCGCTCAATCGTCGGCAAAAGGCCGCTGCAGAGGCCAAGGCCCTCGCCGCCCAGGTGCGCCAGCTCATCGAGGCCAACCGGCGCGATACCGGCCAGGGCGAGATCGCCTACCACTTCTCCGATCAGGACAAGGTGCGACGGCTGTTCCTCGATGCGGGCCAGCAGCGACAGCTGGCTCGCGGCCAATTGGCCATCGCCCGCCTCAATGAGGAGTACGCCCTGGTCCCCGCAGCGACGGCGGAGAAGATCCGCCAGCGCGACAGCAGCTGTCTGATACTCTGGCACGAAGAAGGCGAACAGACCGGCGCAGCGGAAAAGGCCAGCGACGACCCCTACGCCGACTTCCCCGTCCCCGACGACCTCATGTGGTGAGCGAATGTTGAGCGGAATCAGCCGCCGCAGGGCATCGAGGCCACGTCGAAAACAAGGCTGTACAAACACGAAAAGAGGGTCTATAGTCTCGCCCAGCTGCAGATTCTTGTTGGTTCTGGTTGTTCCCTCCGAGTTACACCCGCTGATTTCCGTTACACGACCTGTACGCGACACCGTGATTCGTCACATTTAAATTTAATCTTTATAGGTATACACAACATGGCTACAGGCACTGTTAAATGGTTCAACGAGACCAAAGGTTTTGGCTTCATCTCTCAGAATGACGGCGGCGACGACGTCTTCGTCCACTTCAACGCCATCCAGGGCTCCGGTTTCAAGACCCTGACGGAAGGCCAGCAGGTCTCCTTCGAAGTACAGCAAGGCCCCAAGGGTCTGCAGGCGAGCAACGTCGTTCCTCAGTAATCACTGACCGACGCATCGCCCAAAGAAACCCCGCTTCGGCGGGGTTTCTTTTTGTCTGCTGTTTTATTGCGCGCCGCGCCTCAGGCCTTGGGTAGGGTGACGCCGGTCTGTCCCTGGTACTTGCCGCCACGATCGCCGTAAGACACCTCGCACACCTCGTCACCACCGAGGAACAGCACTTGGGCGACGCCCTCGTTGGCGTAGATCTTGGCCGGCAGGGGAGTGGTGTTGGAGAATTCCAGGGTCACATGGCCCTGCCATTCGGGTTCCAGGGGGGTGACGTTGACGATGATGCCGCAGCGGGCGTAGGTGGACTTGCCCAAGCAGATGGTGAGCACGTCTCGTGGGATACGGAAATACTCCACCGTGCGCGCCAGGGCGAAGGAGTTGGGCGGGATGATGCAGACGTCGGATTTGACGTCGACGAAGCTGTCGTCGTCGAAGTTCTTCGGATCCACCACCGCCGAGTTGATGTTGGTGAAGATCTTGAATTCGTCCGAGCAGCGCACGTCGTAACCATAACTGGACGTGCCGTAGGAGATGACGCGTCCCGCCTCGGATTCGCGCACCTGACTGGCCACGAAGGGTTCGATCATGCCCGCCTCTTGCGCCATGCGGCGTATCCACTTGTCCGATTTTATGCCCATCGTGTGACCTCGAAAATGCCGTGAACGCGGCATTCTACGCCAAAAAGAAGCCCTGCCGAAGCAGGGCTGTCGTGGTCCGCTGCCGACCGCTTGCCGTCAGCTGTTCTGGATCACGATGTTGGGGAACTTGGCGCTGAATTCCTTGCCCTTCAGCGACAGCTTGGCAGCGGTGCGGCGGGCGATGTCGCGGTAGATCTGCGCGATGCGGCCCTCCGGCTCCTTGGCCACGGTGGGCGTACCGCTGTCGACCTCTTCACGGATCTGGATGTCCAGCGGCAGAGCGCCGAGGAAGTCCACGTCGTAGTCCTCGGACATGCGCGAACCGCCGCCCTCACCGAAGATGTGTTCCTCGTGACCGCACTTGGAGCAGATGTGGATGCTCATGTTCTCCACCACGCCGAGCACGGTGACGTCCACCTTGTCGAACATCTTCAAGGCCTTGCGCGCATCCAGCAGGGCAATGTCCTGCGGCGTGGTGACGATCACGGCGCCGCTCACCGGCACCTTCTGTGCCAGGGTCAGCTGCACATCGCCAGTGCCCGGCGGCAGGTCGATGATGAGGTAGTCGACGTCCTTCCACTGGGTATCGTTGAGCAACTGCTCCAGGGCCTGGGTGACCATGGGGCCACGCCAGATCATGGGCGTGTCCTCCTCGATCAGGTAGCCGATGGACATGGACTGGATGCCGTGTCCCATGAGCGGCTCCAGGGACTTGCCGTCCTTGGACTCGGGCTTGTCGGAGACGCCCAGCATGCGCGGCTGGCTGGGGCCGTAGATATCGGCGTCGAGGATGCCCACGGTGGCGCCCTCGGCGGCCAGGGCCAGGGCCAGGTTGACGGCGGTGGTGGATTTGCCCACGCCACCCTTGCCGGAGGCGACGGCGATGATGTTCTTCACCCCCTGGATGGGTTTGACGCCTTTCTGCACCGTGTGCGGCTCGATCTTGCTCGTGACGTTGACGGTGGCCTGGGAGACGCCGTCGAGGGCCTCCAGCCGTTCTTTCAGCTTGGCGGCCAGCTCGTCCTTGTAACCCTCGGCCGGAAAGCCGAGGACCACATCGACGCTGACCTTGTCGCCGTCGATGTCGATGTTCTTCACGCTCTTGGCGCTCACCAGATCCTGCTCGAGATAGGGATCGATGTATTGCTTGATGGCGGACTCAACCTGTTCACGGGTGACGTCGCTCATGGGAAAACTCCTCGACTGTGTTTCACTGAGACTGGAATATGAACGCCCCACCCGCAGTAGGCAGGGGGAGGCAGCAAAGCGACGAGTTTACACAATTTGAGGCGGTATCGTAATATTACCTATTGTATAAACCACCAGTGATTCCGGGGCTTCCCGCCCTCCCTCCCGCCCCATCAGTCGAGCAGCCCAACCCCATGCCCACGCCAGCCAGCCCTGCACCGCGCAAGATCCTCGTCACCAGCGCCCTGCCCTACGCCAACGGTCCCATTCACATGGGCCACATGGTGGAATATATCCAGACCGATATCTGGGCCCGTTTCCAGAAGATGCGCGGCCACCAGTGCACCTACGTATGCGCCGACGACGCCCACGGCACCCCCATCATGCTGCGCGCCGAGCGCGAGGGCATCACCCCCGAGGAACTCATCGCCCGGGTCAAGGCCGAGCACGAGGCCGACTTCGCCGACTTCGCCATCGGCTTCGACCACTATCACACCACCCATTCGGAGGAGAACCGCGAGCTGGCCGAGAGCATCTATCTCAAGCTCAAGGCCGCCGGACACATCAGCGTGCGCACCATCAAGCAGGCCTACGACCCGGTCCGACAGATGTTCCTTCCGGACCGCTTCCTCAAGGGTGAGTGCCCGCGCTGCGGCGCCCCCGACCAGTACGGCGACAATTGCGAGGTGTGCGGCGCCACCTATTCCCCCACCGAGCTGAAGAACCCGGTGTCGGTGGTCTCCGGCGCCACCCCCGTGGAGAAGGAATCGGAGCACTACTTCTTCAAACTGCCCGATTTCGAGGCCATGCTGCGCCAGTGGACCCACGCCGGCCACCTGCAGCCGGAGGTGGCCAACAAGCTCGACGAGTGGTTCGAGGCCGGCCTGCAGGAGTGGGACATCTCCCGCGACGCCCCCTACTTCGGCTTCAAGATTCCGGGCACGGACGACAAGTACTTCTATGTCTGGTTGGACGCCCCCATGGGCTATCTGGCCAGCTTCAAGAACCTCTGCCAGCGGCGCGACGACCTGGGCTTCGAGGAATACACCCGGCCCGACACGGACACCGAGCTCTACCACTTCATCGGCAAGGACATCATCTACTTCCACGCCCTGTTCTGGCCCGCGGTGCTGCACGGCGCCGGTCTGCGCACCCCCACCGCCATCTACGCCCACGGCTTCCTCACCGTTGACGGGCAGAAGATGTCCAAGTCGCGCGGCACCTTCATCAACGCCCGCGCCTACCTCGACCACCTCGACCCCGAATACCTGCGCTACTACTTCGCCGCCAAGCTCAGCGGCCGCATCGACGACCTGGACCTCAACTTCGAAGACTTCATCGCGCGCGTCAACAGCGACCTGGTGGGCAAGCTGGTCAACATCGCCAGCCGCTGCGCCGGTTTCATCAGCAAGAAGGCCGGCGGCCGCCTGGCCCCCACCTGCGCCGAGCCCGCGCTCTACCAGCGCTTCGTGGACGCCGGCGAGGCCATCGCCGCGTTGTACGAACAGCGCGAATACGGCCACGCCATGCGCGAGATCATGGCCCTGGCCGACCAGGCCAACCAATACATCGACGAACACAAGCCCTGGGTGCTGGCCAAGGCCGAAGAGACCGCCGCCGAGGCCCACGCCGTCTACAGCGTCGGCATCAACCTGTTCCGTGTGCTCATGACCTACCTCAAGCCGGTGCTGCCACTGATGGCGGACAAGGTCCAGGCCTTCCTGAACCTGGATGACATGCGCTGGGGCGACTATGCCGAACCCCTCTGCGACCACCCCATCGCCAGGTTCAAGCCCCTCATGACCCGCGTCGAACAGGACAAGATCGACGCCATGCTGGCGCAGACCCGCGAGGAGCTGGCCGCCCACGCCGCCGCCGAGCCCGTCCCCGCGGCCAGCGGCGGCCCCTCGCCCCTGGAGCGCGATCCCATCGCCGAGACCATCGCCTACGAAGACTTCGCCAAGATCGACCTGCGCATCGCGCGCATCACCCGCGCCGAGCACGTGGAGGGCGCCGACAAGCTGCTGCGCC